>JAZUHA010000104.1:0-2735 GCA_045641485.1 Acutalibacteraceae bacterium | reverse complement strand
GAAAAATAAGGTTTTATGAGTATCAGTTTTATATTTTTATTATCTTGTTTTAATTTGCGTACACAAGCAGAAAACTCCAAATCGAATTTTCCCATATAACCGGTATAAAAACAGTTTATCTTTTCAACTTCGACAAGATATTTTATCTTATTAATCAGATTATCATATAAATCAAATGGATAATCACGATGACCGAAACCGCAACAGATTTTATTCATTTTAACACTTCCGTTTAAATTAGTATATTTAAAGATATTATACTTGTTATGGAAGTATAAATCAACTAAAATCGGTATTATGAACAGTATATTACCTCTTAAAATAGTATAAAATATTGATAAAGAGGTGATTTTTACGGACGGAAAATTTATTTGTGACAGAATTTCCTGTTTGAGAATTAAAAAAGGTGTATCTGAATATAAAATGAGCCTTGATTTAGGGCACAGTAAGGGGTATATTCAAGGTATTTCTTCCGGCAAGTCACTTCCGTCTGTTGCAGAGTTTCTTTATATTTGTGATTATCTCGATGTTACTCCCAAAGATTTTTTTGATGTTGATTCCGATAATCCGCAGTTGGTGAATGAATTGTACAATTTATCAAAAGATTTACAGGAAGAAGATTTGAAGGTTTTGATAACTACTGCAAAAAGATTGAAAAGGCAGTAATTATATAAAAAGGTAAAACAATAATTCGTCGGTTCGATAATCACTATCTTATCGGCGTTTTTTATTTTCCTTATTGAGAAAAATTTTGTTTTGTGCTACA
Source organism: Acutalibacteraceae bacterium (assembly GCA_045641485.1). GTDB lineage: Bacteria > Bacillota > Clostridia > Oscillospirales > Acutalibacteraceae > DTU089. Next base: position 1,969 of record JAZUHA010000104.1, on the reverse strand, counting down.
ATATCGGTAACAGAATACGAAATCGGAGGTATTGTCATGTCTGACAAAATACAGCTTGTAAGAGCAAAATGTCCGGAAGAAGTGGGTGTGGATTCAGAAGAAATAGTCCGCTTTCTTGACGATATGAAAGAAAACAATCTTGAATTCCACAGTTTTATGGTAATAAGAAAAGGCAAGGTTGCATGCGAATTTTACAGACCGCCGTTTAATGCGCAAACTCCGCATGCCTGCTATTCCGTAAGTAAAAGTTTTACGGCACTGGCTGTCGGTCTTGCCGTACAGGAAAATCTTTTTTCGCTTGATACACGCCTTGTGGATGTTTTCCCCGAATACGATAACGGCGACAAAAGGCTCGGAAAAATTACTGTAAGGCATTTAATTACCATGACAGCCGGCAAAGCGCCGAGTGTTTTTGCCGATAAAGGCAAAATAGACTGGATAGAAGATTTCTTTTCCGCAGGCTGGTACGGTGAGCCGGGTACGTTCCGTTATGTAAACGAAAATATATTTATGCTTTGTGCGATAATCAGAAGAATTACGGGATTGACGGTAAGAGAATTTTTAACACCGAGATTTTTTGAGCCGCTCGGAATAGATGTTCCTTTCTGGGAAACAAATCAAGACGGCACCGAGGCAGGCGGCTGGGGTATATATGTTAAACTTGAAGACCTTGCAAAACTTATGTATTGCTATCAGCAGGGCGGTATGTTTAACGGGAAAAGAATACTTTCGGAAGAATGGGTAAATGAAGCAACGCAGGCACACGCCGATAACGGCTGTTGTAAACCGCTTGATAATAATAAAGGTTACTGCTACTGCTTCTGGCGCAACGGCGGCGACCTTGATTCTTACCGTGCAGACGGAATGTTCTCACAGTTCGGAATAGTATTTGAAAAAGAAGATGCACTTGTAATTTCCATGGGCGGTATTGCAGACGAGCAGGAGGCAAGAGACTGTATATGGCGTCATTTTCCGAAAGCATTTATCGAACCCGACAAAAAAGCAAAAAAATCGCCCGTTGAAGATTTTTACAATCTCGGAGAAAAATATTCTCTTGATAACCCGAATATTTCAAAAAGAGTTCCGAAAGAAGAAATACTTAATACCGGCACAATTAAACTGCGTAAAAAGATTTTACTTAATATTGTCGGTTTCCCCGTAAGTGTTCTTCCTCTTGCCGTAAGTTATATGACTACCGACAAAGCGGGAAATATTAACGATATTGATTTTAATTTTTCGGAAAACAAGTGTGAAATGACATGGACCGAAGGTGACGAGACAAACACGGTTTCCTGCGGAATGGACGGTCATCTTCTTTACGGTAATATGACTCTCGGCGGTATAGATTATCTTGTTTGCTCATCTGCCGAATGGATAGACGAAAATGAACTTAAGGTAACAATACGCCCGGTAACGACAGTTTCAAAACGAATACTTGATTTTAAATTCAACGGCGAAAGCAAAGTGCTTATGAAACCGTATTCTACACCGGCTGTAGATAAAATTATGAGCACGCTCCTTGTTTCTCTGAGCGAAATTATGCCTGACTGTGCATTTACCGATAAATTTATTGATTTAGCAAAGAAAACGGTTAAATATGTTCCCGGTATTATTGAGCCCGTTCACAAGGGAAAGATAGTGAAAAGAAAATAATAAAATAAATATATTGACAGATAACGGTTTTTATATTAAACAGAGCCGTTATCTGTTGTTTTTTGTCGATTTTTATTGACAATTTTTTTTCTGTATGATAATATTGTATCAGGCAGTTAGCATACGCTAACCGTGGCTTCGGCGGGGGGTTAATATGACACTTGATGAAATAAAAATCGGCACAAGTACAATAATAAAATCAGTAGAGGGCGAGGGTGCCTTAAGGCTTCGTCTTCTTGATATGGGGCTTATACCGGGTACGGTTGTTACAGCAGTAAAAGCGGCGCCGTTCGGTGATCCTATAGAACTCTCGGTG
>JAZUHA010000103.1:0-5602 GCA_045641485.1 Acutalibacteraceae bacterium | reverse complement strand
ATCACCTTTGATGCACACGACCCGAGAGTTCAGAATGCAATTCCGCTTAAGGGATTTGAAAATGTCGCTCCCACATATCAGATGGTAAAAGCACTTACCAAAAACTTCCTCGACCTTAAAATAGATACCGAACATCTTATGGTTATTTCTCCCGATGAAGGCGGTATGGGAAGATGTATTTATTATTCCACCGTCCTCGGAATAGACCTCGGAATGTTCTATAAACGCCGTGACTACTCCCGAATCGTAGACGGCAGAAACCCTATACTTGCTCACGAATTTTTGGGCAGTAATGTTGAGGGTAAAGATTGTCTTATTATAGATGATATGATTTCCTCGGGTGACTCTATGATTGAAGTTGCCGCAAAACTCAAAGAACTTAAAGCAAACCGCATATTCGTATGCACTTCGTTCGGTCTTTTCTGCAACGGTCTTGAAGCTTTTGACAAAGCATACGCCGACGGCAATATTACGGGCGTTTTCACAACAAACCTTGTTTACAGAACTCCCGAACTTCTTTCAAAGCCGTGGTATTATGAAGTTGATATGAGTAAATACTGCTCACTTATTATAGACACATTAAATCACGATTGCTCTATAAGTGTACTTCTTAATCCTGCCGACAAGATAAAAGCACGCCTTGAAAGTTACAAAAAACTTCAAAAAGAAAACGAATTGTCGCTTTATTAAACAAAACATATTGACATAACCGATATTTTATAGTATTATTTGAATAAATAATGCGGATAATCCGCAATTTCTCATTCGGAGGATTTTATTATGATTGAAAAAAGAAAATTCATTAAGTATGTTCTGTTAGACATTATCACTCTCGGTATTTACGGTATTTTCTTCTGGTATAAATGGACAGAAGACCTTAACAAAATCTGCGACGGAGACGATAAAGACAGCGCAAACTATCTTCTTGTTTGCCTTCTTAACATCTTCAGTTTGTCGATTTATGTTTGGGTTTGGAACTATCAGATGGCAGAAAGAATGTTCCAGATTGCTCCGAAATACGGCAAATCTTTCAAACACGGCGGTTTGTTCGTTTTAATTTGGAGATTCTTCCTTCCCATAGTCAGCAGTTACTACAAAGTTAAATACATCAACGCTCTTGCAGAAGCATATAATAATAAAAATGCAGAAGCACCGGCTGAACCGGTTTCCGCAGAGTAATAAATTTAAAATTCAGCCCTCCGTTTCGGGCGGCGTTTTTATTAAAATATTCAAATGCAAGGATTTGTCGGTTTTTTTTCAGCCGCACATTCAATTTACATCATGGAAAACAATCTTAAATTCAATAACGGAAAATTTACTATACTCGCCCTCGGCGACCTTCACGAAAAATTATACATAGAAACGTACGAAGACAGAAAAAGACTTGAAGATATGTACAATCTTGTGGAAATGGGTATAAAAGCCTTTAAACCCGATCTTGTTGTGCTTTTAGGTGATACATGTTGCTCACATGATGACAGTGAGGGTTTTAAGGATTACAAAACAGCGCTTAACAGAATATTAAAACCCGTGCTTGAGGCGGGTGTTCCGTTTGCCCACGTACTCGGCAATCACGAGCACGACACACAGCAGGAAGAACTTATTATAAAATCATACAGTGAGATACCCACCTGTCTTTCTCCCGCTTCTTCCGATTCCCCCGATGACCTGAGTTATAATCTTCTTGTTAAATCTTCCGACGGCAAAGAAGATATCTTAAATCTTTGGTTTATTGACTCGAACAATCTCCGTGAAAATCCGAATGTTACGGAATATGATTATGTTCACGAAGACCAGATTGCCTGGTATGAAAAAAAAGCGGAAGAAATAAAGAATGCTCACGGCGGAAAAACCGTTCCCGCAATTCTTTTTCAGCATATGCCCGTTTTTGAAGAATATAATCTGTTGAGAGAAGCAAAGATTTACGAAAGACCTGTTGCGGTTAAGGGATATAACACAAGAAGCGACAAATACTATGTTAAAAAAGACGGTGTCGAAGGCTATCTCGGTGAAGGTCCGTGCGCACCCGATGAAAACCACGGTCAGTTTGAAAGCTGGAAAAAAGTCGGAGATGTTAAAGGTGCATTTTTCGGTCATGATCACCTTAACGACTTCACGGGCAAGGTAGACGGCATTATGCTCGGTCAGAATAAAACAAGCGGTTTCAGGGCTTATACAGACGGTTGCCGTTGTCTTGTAAGAACAATTACCGTTAAAGAAGAAAATCCGGAAGAAATTGTATCAAAAGTATATCATTACAAAGAACTCGGTCTTCAATGTCACTGTTTAGGTCCCATAGAAAGCAGAATAAACGACAGACAGAGTATGGCCATGCACAAAATAGGTTATGCCGCCGCAGCGGTTTCGGGTGTTGCAGGTTTGGTTGCGGCAGTTAAAAAATTCAAAAAATAAATATTAAAAAAGGATAATTATGGACAGAACTTTATTGAAAGAAAAAGCCAAAAACAGCATAGCCGCACGGCGCATAGAGGCTATAGCAGTTGCATTTATTATGGGAATGTGCGAAGCCGGATCCATAGGTTTTAACTTTTTCGGAAAAGGCAACGCAAACGGGCAGAGTTACGATTTTGATATAGGCATTGAACCTGTATTAACCGGAATTTTAACAGTTGTATTTGTTTTGGGTTTAATATTTACTTTGGCAAAATATTTCATTTTCAGCGTTTTGGAAACAGGCGGTTGCCGTTTCTTTTTGAAATCAAGCAAAAACGAAAGAACCGGTGTAGGTGAAATAACCGGAAATTTCCGTGACGGCAATTATCTTAATATAACGATTACAATGTTTGTAAAAGACTTTTGCACGGGTTTATGGACACTTCTTTTTATTATTCCCGGTATCTATAAAGCATTTGAATACGCTATGATTCCGTATGTCCTTGCAGTTCGCCCGAACATCGACAGAAAAGAAGCCTTCAAACTTTCCAAAACTCTTATGGACGGTCATAAACTTGATTACTTTGTATTGCTGTTTTCGTTTTTAGGTTGGCAAATTTTGTCTCTTTTCACTTTCGGCTTACTCTCACTTTTATATGTCAATCCGTATATGCAGGCGGCAAAAGCTGAATTTTTCTATGAAGTGAGAAACGACGCTATTTTAAGAGGTGACCTTACGGACTTTATGCTTCCGAGTTACGGTGCGGCAAACAACGGATTTAACGGCAACAGCACCTTTAACAACGGATTTAACGGCAACAGCACCTTTAACGGCGGGTTTGCAAACAGCAATCCGAACAATAACAACTTCAACAATAACAACTTCGGCGGTTTCAACAACAATAATAATTACGGCAATTTCGGTCAAAGTGACAATCAGGCACAATCATCCGGATATAAGCCTTACGAACCGGATTTCACCGTACCCGATGAACCCGATTATTACGGCAACTCTTTCGGGCAGGATAACAATTCCGCCGAAACAAACAACAACGAGAATAACGGCAATAACTATACGCCGCCGACATCATTCTGATTTAAAAACGAGGGGTTTTTATGTGGTTTTGGTTAGCCGTTGCGGCATCATTATGCTGGAGCGGCTCCGATTTATTTTCTAAAATAGGCTGTGTAGGCAAAGACCGATACAGCCATCTAAAAATGCTGACTTCTGTCGGTGCGGTAATGGGCTTTCATGCTTTATATTCGATATTATTCGGTAATGTAACGGTAACTGTTTCCGATTTTTTAAAATATCTTCCCGTTTCCGCTTTATATATTCTTTCCATGGCGCTCGGTTACATAGGGCTGAGATATATTGAACTTTCCGTTTCCTCACCCGTTTGCAACTGCTCGGGCGCAATAGTTGCAGTACTTTGCATTATTACGGGAAGCAAACTTTCATATTTACAGTATATTGCCGTAATTCTTGTCTGCACCGGCGTTATAGGTATGGGCATAGTAGAAGCAAAAGAAGACGACGCATTAAGACTTGAGCGGCAAAAAAATGCAAATTATCAATATTCAAAAAGTGCCGTTGCAATTATTTTACCTGTTCTATACTGCCTACTTGATGCACTCGGAACTTTTGCCGACAGCCTTGTACTTAAAAATCTTGACGAAGAAACGGCAAACACTTCCTATGAAATAACTTTTTTCATTTGCGGACTTGTTTCTTATATAATCGTCAAATTTGTTAAAAAGCAGAAATTCACGGCAAAAAAAGAAGTTCCGAAACTTCTCGGTGCAGTATGTGAAACAGCCGGTCAATTTGCTTACATATTCGCAATAGCCGATGAAAAGCATATCGCTATGTCCGCACCCGTCATTTCCGCTTACTGCCTTATTTCGGTACTTTGGGGCAGAATATTTTTAAAAGAAAAACTTTCGTATAAACATTATCTTATGATAGTTGTTGCCGTAACCGGAATAGTTATTTTGGGAATTTTTGATGCTTAGAAATATACGTTATATCTTGCAGATATTTTGCAGATGTTAAAAAAACATAGTGACAAAGCGATATTTATATGATATAATTTTTTTATTATGTGTTTTGAGAGGTTTAATTAAAATGCTTGAATTAAATTATGCACTTAATCTTATAGTTAAAGGAATTGAAGGAACTGCTTCCTCCCTCGGTTTTACCGTAGAGTACCCCGAAGGAGTTCGCCCGCCCGAAGCACCCGTTTTTACGGAAGGTAAAAAAAGCGTTGTTATGTTCCGCGGTGAAAAAGGCAGATTCCGTTTTGAATACGAAAACGGTAAAATCGGTCTTTTCTGTGCTACCGCTTCCGAAAGTGATACACCCGACAATGATATGACACGGGCATCTCTTTCACTTCTTGACCTCGACGAATATGACGAAAGAGATTTAAAATATATTTTTGATGAGTTTTCCGAAACGATTACAAATACATTTTCTACAAAAAAAGAACTCAACAGCGGTAAAAAGTTACCCACTCCCGTTTCCAAAGCAAAAGCCAAAAGCGGTGTACTCGCTTATGATTCAAATACTCTCGGCAGTCGTTTCACAACAAATATCTGCCCCGAACTTCGTGACGAATACAAAAAGAATATTGAAGAATACGGCGAATTTTTAGCGGAAGATTTCTTTGTAAATCACGGCAACAAAAAAGTGCTTGAAATAATCCGTGAAAATGACAAAATTAAGATGCGCAAACTTTTTACGCTTCTCAATGAAATTTACGAAGACGGCACTAACGATACACAAAGCCTTGTGGCTGTTACCGTACTCGGCTCAATATCGGAGGATTTATCTCTCCTTGAAAACGCAAGACCGTATTTCAGCGATACCATGGCAGAACCCGTCGAAGAAGTTATAAAATACCTCGCCTCAAACAGAAGCAAAAGTGCAAGAATGAGGCTTGAAAACCCGCCTGTTTATAAACCGAAGAAAAAGAAAAAACAGGGCGCATTCGCTTCTATGCTCGGAATGCAGTAATTTTCAGTTTTCAGTTTTCAGTCTTCAGACTGAATAACCGTTACTTTATTCTCCGATATTTACCATTTTTCAGTGAGGAATTAGGAATGAGGAGTGAGGAATTTCGGGGCTTCGCCGAATTATATCACATTGTGAATAACTGTTAGTTCACACTTTCATATTTTATTTTTCATTACAATTAAATAAATT
>JAZUHA010000102.1:0-2014 GCA_045641485.1 Acutalibacteraceae bacterium | reverse complement strand
TGTCAGGGTTGTTTTTTATACTGTAAATGCAGCTGCAAGAAAGGAACAGAAAGTTCCGAAATGTTTAAAAATTTTAAAAGGAGGTTTTCTTAATGAAAACAGTATTCGGTGTTAGTTCAGTTACACCTATTAACAAAAGACTGAAAAACGGATATACGATGTATGAATGGGTAATGCGTCAAAAGGGCTTTCCTGCTTTTTGTATGAGAACACTTTGCGGTGAAGATAAAATCACTGCAGGTAACACAGGGGACGGTTCGAAACCACTGAAAAAGTCAAGCAGGAATAGTAAAAATATGGTATAATAGAAGCATCAAAGAAAAGGTGTGAAAAAGATGCTTCGAGAAAGCGGAAACCGGCAGGACAGTTTTTACAGTGTACTGTATGAGAAGATTCCGGAGAACCATATATTAAAACGGATAGATAAAGCGGTGGACTTTAGTTTTATCAATGAATTGCTGGAAAGTAGTTATTGTAAAAATTTCGGCAGACCGGCAAAAGAACCGGAAATGATGATGAAACTGCTGTTTTTGCAGTACATTTACAATTTGTCTGATGTTAAAGTCATAGAAGAAGCAAATTGCAATTTGGCATTTTTGTGGTTTTTAGGATTAAATCCTGAAGATAAATTACCGGATGCAAGTTTGCTTGCAAAATTTCGGACACAGCGCATGCAAGATATTACACTTGATGAAATTTTAAGTGAAATCGTACGGCAGTGTGTGGAAAACGGAACCATAAAAGGTGATGCCTTAACGGTAGATACCACACATATTGAAGCAAACTGCACCAAAAAAGTCCCGGAAAGAATCATGAAACATCTTGCGAAAAGAATATTTAAGGGACTTAAAGCGGATAACGGATCCGTTCCCGAAGAAATCAACACCGATATACCCGACTACACACAGATAGAAGATCATAAAGAAGCCAAGGCGGTAATGAAAAGTTATCTTGAAGAAACTATTGCCACAGCGGAAGAATATGCAGGCGAAAAAACCGAAGAAGCGATCAACGAAGCCAAAGAGGTATTATCCGATGAAAGATTTATTCTTCAAAAGGGACTGCGTTCTTTAAGCGACAAGGATGCAAGAGTAGGAAGTAAATCCAAGACACAGCAATTTTACGGATACAAAGCAGAATATACAATGACGGCAGATGAAAGAATAATAACTGCAATTGATGTGCATACAGGAGAATATGTTGACGGCAAAGAGTTTTCCACATTATTAGAGAAAACGGTTAATACAGGCACAAAGGTTTCTGAACTATACGGAGATAAGGCATATTTTCGCAAAGATATATTAGAACTGTTAGAGGAACAAAAGATAAAGGGATATATACCCGTAAGTGCAAGCGTATACAAAATAGATGAAGAACTGTTTTCATACAACAAAGACAGTGACCAATGGTTTTGTTTTATGGGAAATTATACGGTAAACAAAAAGTGCATAACAAGAATGGCACGGGGAAAGCAGGAAAACATTTACAGTTATTTGTTTTCAAAAGAGCAATGTAAGGACTGTTCCCACCGGGATATATGCATGGGTAAATCCAAAAACAAAGCCCGTAAACTGCAAGTTGCTTTAAGCGCACCAATGTTTTATGAAATAAGTCAGGAACAAAAGAAACCCGAATTTTTAGAAAAATACAAAAAGCGTTCAGCACAGGAATGGAAAAACGGTGAAATGAAACGCTTTCACGGAATGTCCCGAGCCAGAGGTTGGGGACTGCGAAGCATACTCTTTCAAGCGAAACTAACGGCAATAGCGGTAAATCTTAAAAGAATAGCGGCAATAGCAAGCGAGAAAACTCCGCCTGTTACCGCCATTTCAAACATTTTTGACAGATTATTTAAAAATTGCTTTTTGAAAAATAAAATTGTTTCAATATTTGTCCTCTAATTTACTAAAAACAACCCTTTTTCAGTGGTTTCGGACGGTTCTGTGTGTTGTTATGAAAGACCAATTTCGGCTGATGATTTAAGAAGTTATGCCAATGCAATTAATGAAGCATC
>JAZUHA010000101.1:0-2574 GCA_045641485.1 Acutalibacteraceae bacterium | reverse complement strand
CTTAAGGAAAAGGTTGAAAAAAGTGATACTGTTTATCTCGCAACCGACCCCGACCGTGAGGGAGAGGCTATTTCCTGGCATCTTGCAACCGTTTTGGGGCTTGACCTTAATGAGAAAAACCGTGTAAAATTTAATGAAATTAACGAAAAAAGCGTGAAAAACGGTATTTCCAATCCTGAAACCGTTGATATGGGGCTTGTAGATGCACAGCAGGCACGCCGTATTCTTGACAGACTTGTAGGCTACCGTTTAAGCCCGTTTATTTCACAGAAAATAAGAAGAGGACTTTCCGCAGGTCGTGTGCAAAGCGTTGCCGTTCGTCTTATAGTTGACCGTGAAAAGGAAATAGAAGCATTTGTTCCCGAGGAGTATTGGTCAATAGATGCAAAATTCACCGCTAACCGCAAACATTTTAAGGCTTCTCTGACTTCAGATGAAAACGGTAAAGTAAAACTCGAAAACGAAGAACAGACACTGTCGTATCTTGCAAGAGCGGAAGATGCCGTATATACCGTTAAATCGGTTAAGAAAGGCACAAGAAAGAAACAGCCGTCACCTCCGTTCAGCACATCCTCCATGCAACAGGAGGCTTCAAGAAAACTTAATTTCCAGGCGCAGAAAACAATGAAAATAGCGCAGGAACTTTACGAAGGCGTTGAAGTTGAAGGTTTCGGTACTGTGGGTCTTATCACTTATATGAGAACAGACTCTCTTCGTATCTCGGAAGAAGCAAGAGCGGATGCCGCAAAATTCATTTCATCGGAATACGGTGAAAAATACCTTCCCGATAAGCCGAGATATTTTAAAACAAGAGCGGGCGCACAAGATGGTCACGAGGCTATAAGACCTGCAAATGTGTGGATTACTCCCGAAAAAATCAAATCAAGTGTAACAAACGAACAGTATAAATTATATAACCTTATCTGGCGCAGATATGTTTCAAGCCTTATGGCGGCGTGCGTTCAGGATACCGTAAAAACGGAAATAGAAGCCGTAAAAGACGGTGTTGACGGTTACTGCATTTTCTCCGCAAGCGGATATTCCGTTCGTTTTGACGGTTATACAACTCTTTATGAAGACAGTTATAATGAAGATGACAGCAGCGATAATGTTATTCCCGAAATAAAAGAGAACGATGTTTTAAAGGTTAAGGAATTAAAGGGCAATCAGCATTTTACTCAGCCTCCGGCACATTTTACCGAAGCATCGCTTATTAAAACTCTTGAGGAAACGGGAGTCGGCAGACCGAGTACTTATGCTTCCATTGTAAGTACGATTATCAAAAGGGAATATGTAAAAAGAGAAGCCAAACTTTTAAAGGCAACGGAACTCGGCTGTGCCACAACAGACTTGCTTAAACAGAAATTCCCTAAGATAGTAAATACAAAATTCACCGCATCTATGGAAACAAAACTTGATGAAATAGACAGCGGCGAATGTAACTATGTCGAGATGCTTCACGAGTTTTATGATGAGTTTGAAAATACTCTTTCCAAAGCAAAAGAAGATATGCAGGGACAGAAAATTCAGCTTAAAGAAGATATTACAGATATAAAATGTGATAAATGCGGAAGAAATATGGTAATTAAAACAGGTCGTTTCGGAAAATTCCTTGCCTGTCCCGGTTACCCCGATTGCAAATTCACAAAGCCGTATACCGAATCGACGGAAGCAAAATGCCCGAAATGCGGTGGCGATATTATAGGCAAAAAGTCTAAAAGGGGCTTTATATTCTACGGTTGCTCAAATTACCCGGATTGCAACTTTATGACATGGGATAAACCCACAAACGAGGTTTGCCCGAAATGCGGTAAATCGCTGTTTAAAGCCAAAGGCGGTATAATGAAGTGTGCCGATGAAAATTGCGGATATGAAGTTAAAGCAACACGCAAAAGCACTAAAAAGTCACAGGAAGATTGATATGTCACAGGAAGTTATCGTAATAGGTGGCGGTCTTGCCGGTGTTGAAGCCGCATATATGCTTTCAAAGAAAGGTATATCTGTTAAACTTTACGAGATGAAGCCCGTAAAGTTTTCACCTGCACATAAAAGCGAGTGTCTTGCGGAACTTGTTTGCTCAAATTCATTAAAAGCCGAAAGATTGGGCTCTGCCGCAGGTCTTTTAAAAGCGGAGATGCGTTTGTTCGGTTCCCTTTGTCTTGAAGCGGCGGATGTTTCCAAAGTTCCGGCAGGCGGTGCGCTTGCCGTTGACCGTGATATTTTCTCGGATTATATTACGAAAAAGATACTTGAAGATGAAAATATCGAACTTATCAGAGAAGAAATAACGGAAATACCGCTTGATAAAACCGTAGTTATTGCGGCGGGTCCGCTTGCTTCCGACGGATTATCGCAAAAAATCAAAGAACTTTGCGGTAAAGAATCGCTTTCGTTTTATGATGCGGCGGCGCCTGTGGTTACCGCCGAAAGTATTGATATGAGCGAGGCGTTCACACAGTCAAGATATGACCGCGGCGGTGACGATGATTATATAAACTGTCCGCTTGATAAAGAACAGTACGAAGTTTTTTACGATGCGATTATAAATGCCGAAAGTGCCGAACTTCATTCATT
>JAZUHA010000100.1:0-4178 GCA_045641485.1 Acutalibacteraceae bacterium | reverse complement strand
ACGGAACCGCGGACTGTAGGTCTTATACCAAGGTGGCGTGTACGACCTGCTTTACCTATCTTAACATTTTCGTGGTCAAGGTTACCAACCTGACCTATAGTTGCCATACATTCAACGGGAACGTTACGAACTTCGCCTGAAGGGAGTCTTAAACGTGCGTAAGCACCCTCCTTTGCCATGAGCTGTGCAGCGTTACCTGCGGCTCTTGCAAGCTGACCGCCCTTACCGGGATAAAGTTCTACATTGTGAATGAATGTACCTACGGGGATATTAACAAGCGGTAATGCATTACCGGGCTTAATATCTGCATTGGGACCTGCTACAACCTTATCGCCTGCTTTAAGACCTGCGGGAGCAAGGATATAGCTTTTAACACCGTCTGCATACTCAATAAGAGCGATATGTGCCGAACGGTTGGGATCGTATTCAAGAGTTTTAACAGTTGCTTCAACATCGAACTTATTTCTCTTGAAGTCGATTACTCTGTACTTTTTACGGTTTCCGCCGCCGCGATGACGAACGGTGATTCTGCCGTAACTGTTTCTGCCCGAATTTTTCTTAAGTACCTTTAAAAGGCTTCTTTCGGGAGCAACATTTGAAAGTTCGGAGTAATCTGTAACCGACATATTTCTTCTTGCATTTGTAGTCGGTTTGTAAACTTTAATAGACATTTTATTCACACTCCTATAATGGCTTTGCGGAGAATGTCAACTCCATACTATTCCATTGGGTTTAGTTATTTAAGTTTTCAGATTACATTAAGCCGTCAAAGAACTCGATTGTCTTTGAAGCTTCGGTAAGAGTAACGATTGCCTTTTTCCAAGATGAAGTATAACCTTCATTGGCACCGTATCTTCTGAACTTACCGTTAACACTTACTGTGTTTACCTTTGCTACCTTAACGCCGAAAAGTTCTTCAACTGCTTTCGCAATTTCGATTTTGTTGGCGTCGGATGCAACTTTAAAGGTATATTTTTTTGAGGCAATACCCATCATTGATTCTTCTGTGATAATGGGCTTAATGATAATGTCCTGAGCTGATTTCATTATGCATATACCTCCTCAATCTTTGCAACAGCACCCTCAGCAACTACGAATGTATCACAATTAAGGATATCATAAACATTAAGTGTGTTAACAAGTGCAACTTTTACACCCTCAATGTTGCGAAGGCTCTTATAAACTGTTTCGTCCTTTTCGGAAAGAACAACAAGAGTTTTCTTCTTTGCTTCAACTGCCGTTAACATAGCAACCATATCTTTTGTTTTGATAGCGTCGAGTTTGATGCTGTCAACAACAACCATCTCATTCTCTGCAACCTTAGAAGAAAGAGCGGACTTCATAGCAAGTCTTCTTACTTTCTTATTTACATCAAAGCCGTATGTTCTGGGCTTCGGACCGAGAGCAACGCCGCCGTGATACCACTGAGGAGCTCTTGTAGAACCCTGTCTTGCACGGCCTGTGCCTTTCTGTCTCCAAGGTTTCTTACCGCCGCCGCTTACTTCGGAGCGGGTGCGTGTGGACTGAGTGCCCTGACGCTTGTTTGCCAAATAGCTGACAACCAAAAGGTGCATAGCCGACATATTCGGCTCAATACCGAAAACGGAATCGTTAAGCTCGATATCGGAAACCTTTTTGCCTGCCATATCAAGTACTGCTAAACTACTCATCTGTTACACTCTCCTTCCTTACGCTTTTATAACAACGATGCCGCCTTTGGGACCGGGAACGGAACCCTTAATGGCGATAAGATTGTTTTCTGTGTCAACCTTTACGACACTGAGATTCTGAACGGTAACTCTCTCTGTACCGAGGTGACCTGCCATCTTCTTACCCTTCATAACACGTGAAGGATCCGAACATGCGCCCAAAGAACCTGCATGTCTTGCAACGGGACCGGAACCGTGTGTTTCTTTCAATCTGCTGAAATTCCAGCGTTTGATAGCACCTGCGGTACCTTTACCTTTGCTTGTACCTACTACATCAACAACATCGCCTGCAGCAAAAACATCTGCTTTAAGAATGTCGCCGACATTAACCGAAGCCACATCATCAAGTCTGAACTCTTTGAGCACCTTCTTGGGGGCTACGCCTGCTTTGTCAAAGTGACCTTTTGACGGTTTGTTAAGTCTTGAAACCTTAACATCGCCAAAGCCAACCTGAACAGCTTCATAGCCGTCGTTTTCAACCGTCTTCTTCATAACGATTGCACAAGGACCGGCTTCAATGACCGTAACGGGAATCATATTTCCCTTTTCGTCAAAGATCTGAGTCATGCCGACCTTTTTTCCGATAAGACCTTTTTTCATAATCAATTCCTCCTGTCAGATTATTGGTTGGTTTCCCAACTTGACCTAACACCTATATATAATAGGTATATTTAAAATCAAACTTTTATCGGATTAAAGTTTGATTTCAAAATCAACGCCTGCGGGGAGCTCAAGATTTGTAAGAGCTTCAACTGTTTTGTTTGAAGGTCTTAAAATATCTATAAGTCTCTTGTGGGTGTGCTGTTCGAACTGTTCACGGGAATCTTTATACTTGTGAACCGCACGAAGGATTGTTACGACTTCCTTTTCTGTGGGAAGCGGTATGGGACCGGAAACCTGAGCGCCTGTGCGGCGTGCTGTTTCAACGATCTTTTCCGCTGCTTTGTCTACAAGGTTGTGATCGTAACCTTTAAGTCTGATTCTGATTTTTCCCTTAACTGCCATTTTAAAACGCCTCCTAAAATTTTGGCGGGCTGTGCAACTTTTAACAACTCTTCCGGGGTGTTCGCTTACTCCGTTTAAAAACCGGAACAAGCTTCCGGGAATAAAAGTACACTTTTTACAACACTGAAGCCGCAGTTAAGGACGGCAAACAGTTATGTAAAAATATTGATCGCCCGGTTTAAAATCGGACATACTCCACGGAAATTCCCTGCCTCAATTAAGGGCAGCCACCTCCCGTATCAACGCATGACTGCTGCAAAAAGGCACAAAAAGATAGGGACATGCCTTTTGCAAGCCCTATCATAATATCATATATAAATGTAAATTGCAAGAGTTTTTTCAGCATTTTTTAAGAATTTTTTTAATTTTTTTCGTTAAAAATGCACATTCGATAAATAATTCAAAAAATCACTTTACACCGGTAAAATAATCGGGATATTGCGGCATAACTATATTGGTTACCATATAGAAAACCATGAGTCCTTCGTAATACGAAACGCCGACATTCCCCTGCTTTTTCCCGGTTGCGGTTTTAATATTACCTTTAATATCAATCTGGTGAACTTTTAAAAGAGTATCGGGACTTTTAATGATTTTCCCGGAAGAATCTTTTGTACCGTCAAATTCAAGAACAAAGTTATTTCCTTTATCGGGAATCGCATATATTGCAACAACATTGTCGCTCGAAACACCGTATTTTTCGCAAACCGCTTTTATATATTTATTATCCGGACTGTCCGAAAGAATGTTATCACCTGTCTGCGTAAGCGGAGGAAGCCCTTCAATGGTAGGCTCTTCCTTTTTCGGTTTTTTGTTACTGCCGGGGGTTGCTTTATTTGTGGTTTTCGGCTTTTCCTCGGCAACAACAGATACAGAAGATGATTCGGTATTTGTAATTTCGGAAGATTCTTCTGCTTTTGTGAGCGTTTCTTCGGTAAGTATTTCCGTCTGTGCAACATCAGTCAATTCAGGCTGTACCTCACTGATAACAGCAACAGTTTCTGTCGGTTGGCTTTTGCTGTCAGAAGAATTCAATTTTACAACACAAACAATAATCACCGCTATAAGTAAAAGAGCAAGAACAGACACGGCAACAATCACAACAACTGCCTGCTTCTTTTTTTTGTTTTGCTTTTTCAGTGTTTCTTCATCCGGGGCAATGTACTCGGGTATGGTATTTTCCGTTTTTTCCGAATCGTTTATATCTTTATTTATATCATTTTGATTTTCTTTGTCCAACTGAAAAACCTCCGCTGACAATATATATGATAGTATACACGAAATAACATATTCAGTCAATAATCAAAATCGTAATATTTTTTGTTTATAAATTGCAATATAAAGATTCCACAAAATTAAGCAACCAAAATTTGTTTAATAATCATATCAGACGAAAGACCGTTAAGTGATCTTCTGGGATAGTTATTGATCCAATGCTCAATCATCTTAATTCTCTCATGAGAG
>JAZUHA010000099.1:0-2497 GCA_045641485.1 Acutalibacteraceae bacterium | reverse complement strand
TGAAAACAACACAACAGGTTTATACTTTTTTAACATCATTTCGGAACTGAAAGTTCTTTCTTCCAAGTCGGTATATATTCCGTTGTTATCTTTTGAAATAAAATACGGAACAAACATAATGCTTCTTAAATAGTAAAAGCCGCCAAGTCTTGTCCCTCCAAGAGGATTTGAAAATGTTTTGCGTCTGTAAGTAAATGACGGGATAAAGACATTATCCGAATCTAAAAGATTTGAATTGTTTGATAAGATGTTTGCTCTGCCTTTCAAAAAGAACCTTGTCAGTTTAGCGGTTTCAAGTCTTCTGTATAACGCTTTGGATTTCCCGAGATAGTTCTTATCCCTTAAAAACTCAAATCCCAAACTTTGCAGGAGCTCATACCCTAAGTCTGTTACTCTATAACTTAACCCACAATTACTCTTTCTCATATACCCCAAAGCAACCAAATCTTCAATCGCCTTTAGTTCCAATCTGTCATCAGTTTCAGCCGGTAAATCTTTGCAGAGGGCACACAGTCCCAAAGTCTCAACCTCCCCTCTCGTGAACATCATCGCCGTACACCCCTACGTAAGCCTACTTGCTTATTTTTATTTTTCATCATTTTATCGTCCTCCAAGTCGCATTATTAGTGACTTTTTGTTCGGTATTGCTGTTTTGATTTTTTTACAAGGTCAATTTTTCTAATTTTGAAAATAGCCGTACCGAACAAAACAGTCATTTTACAGCATTTCCTCCTGCATTAAATACAAAAATTCCGATGCATCTTCATACGGTAAAATATAAATATGACAACATACATCTGCATCCAAAACCGTGAACATTCCAAGCGACATTTCGTACTGATTATCGTCCGAAAACGCTCTGCCCTTTACGGCATTTATAACCGATTTGAAACCCTTATTATCGTGGTCAAATACATCTGAAACATCTTCGTTTGCGTGTTCGACAATCGCTAAAAACGCTTTTTCAAACTGCGGTATTTTTCCACCCTCACTCTCAAAATTGTTAAGTAGCCGTGTTATCGTGTCGGTTATATACTGTGTGCCTCCGGCATTTTTACAATGCGGAAGAAGTGCGTTAAGGCGGATATTAAGCCACCCGTTTTCCGTAAGTTCAACATTGCCGTATATTTCTTCGTGAAAATAATTTTTTGGTCTTTGAAACTCCATTTCCATCTGCGGCCGCAATTCCTCGGCAAATCTTCTGAGCGTAATACAGCAATTTTCAAGTTCGCTCATAGCAGCATCAAGCAAGGTGTTGAATTTCATTTTTGTTCGGCAACCCGCTTTTAAGTTTTCAAGATACTTATTAGATGCTTTGAGATGCTCCTGCATATCTGATACGGTTTTAGTTATTATTTCGTTGTTCATTTTTACCTTCCTTTATTTACTAAATTCAAAAAATGATTGCATTTTGCAATACATTTGCATATAATATATACAGAGGTGATTTTTATGTCAAAAACATCAAATGTATTCGTCCGGGTTGAACCCGACTTAAAAACACAAGCCGAACAAATTCTTGACAATTTGGGTCTTCCAATGGCAGGAGCAATCAATTTGTTTTTAAAACAAATCGTTATAAATAAGGGTTTGCCGTTTGCTGTTAAACTTCCGCCCCAAAAGCCGATTTCTGTTGGTTCACTTAACGATGAACAATTATACGAAGAACTTATGTCCGGTTACAAAGATGTATCTTCCGGCAAAACCATTTCTCTTGAGGAACTTCAAAACCGCATGAAAAGAGATTACGGTATATGACAGATTATGATATTATAATTTCGCAAAAAGCCGAAAATGATTTACGCAATATCTATGAATACATTTCTTTTACTTTGTCGGTACCGAATTCGGCAGCTTTGCTTATCAGGGAAATACTTTCAGAAATACATTCTTTATCAAAGATGCCGAATCGTTATCCCGTTTTTGAAATTTCAAAAAAATTTCCAACTACTCTGCGAACCATCAAAGTTGATAATATGATTATCTTTTACTCTGTTGATGACGATTTACATACTGTCACGGTGTACCGTATTCTTTACGCCGGAATGGATTTTGACAATATCTTTTCAAACTGATACATTTGACCTACGAAATTTCGTGGGTCATTTTTTCTGTCGTTTTTCAAGATCGGCACGGTTGGTTGTAATAAGGTCATATTCGGTCTTTGAAGAACGAATTTCAACAGCAATTCTGTTGCTTCCTGCACACAAAAGTCCCTGACCTCTGCCGCACCTGACAATCTGCATTACTTCCTCATCCGAAAGTCCTATCTTTTCTTTTAATTTCAATGCTTCGGGTTCTTCCATTTGAAGCAGTAATTTAAGCCGGCTGTTATTTAAAAGGCTGTCACCGAACTTGCCTTCACGCAAAGCGAAATAGTCAATAACATTTTGCGTTGCGGATATGAAAATACCGCCGTAACCTCTTATGGTTTTAATAAGCCGTATTACAAAATCCGCCGCCTGTTCGTTGCCTTCATCCCCTGCTATTACCCATA
>JAZUHA010000098.1:0-17591 GCA_045641485.1 Acutalibacteraceae bacterium | reverse complement strand
GCTTTACCTGCTTTGAAAGCGGGAACTTTTGTTGCAGCAATCTGAATTTTTTCTTTTGTTTTGGGGTTGATGCCTTCTTTTGCTGCTCTTTCACGAGTCTCAAAAGTACCGAAGCCTACAAGCTGAACTTTGTCACCTGCTTTAAGAGCGCCTTCGATAGCACCGAAAACGGCTGCTACTGCCTTGTCGGCATCTTTCTTTGAAAGGCCTTCTTTTGCTACTGCATTAACAAGATCTGTCTTATTCATTTCAAAATCCTCCATTTTTTATTTACAAAGGTAAAAACCTTTTGTTAACTGTTTAAAATAACTTTTGCTTCGTCCCAAAGTTTATCAAGAACTTCTATGGGCTCGGTTTTCATATCTATGTTTCGTTCTGCGGCGAGTTTTTCAACTACAGAAAAGCGCTTCATAAATTTCTTGGTGGAAAGTTCAAGTGATGTTTCGGCATCACAGCCGCAAAACCTTGCAACATTGACAACCGAGAAGAAAAGGTCGCCGAGTTCATCCTGAACTCTTTCTTTATTTCCGCTCTTGAGCGCTTCTTTAAGTTCTGATGTTTCTTCCGCTATTTTATCGAAAGCACCGTCTGAACTATCCCAGTCAAAACCGGCTTTTTTGGCTTTACTCTGAACTTTTTGCGCTTTCATAAGTGCGGGGTATGTTTCGGGGATAGCCGCCATAGCCGCCGTCTGAGTTGCCTGGTTTTTTGTTTTTCTTTTAATATCGTCCCAGTTTTTAAGAACATCTTCTGTTCCGGAAACGCTGACATCACCGAACACATGAGGGTGGCGGATAATAAGTTTTTGACAGATACCGTTTGAAACATCGTCTATATCAAAATCGCCCTCGTCACGGCTCATATCCGAATGAAGCACAACCTGCAAAAGAACATCTCCGAGTTCTTCTTCAAGGAGAGTTTTATTCGCAGTGTCTATAGCCTCAAGTACCTCATAAGTTTCTTCAAGAAAATTTTCACGGATGGAAGTATGAGTCTGCTCCCTGTCCCATGGGCAACCGCCCGGCGCACGGAGTATTTTAACGATTTCCACAAGGTCATTAAAATTATATTTATCTTTAAACTCAAAATCTTTATCCATACCGAAAACCTCACAACGAGAGTATTTTACCCTAAAACTTTAAATTTTTCAAGTATTTCTGCAATTTTTTCTCCTTTCGGAAGCATTAAAACATCATCTTTTACCAAAGTTTTTGTCAAAAGTACCGAAATTGCATATACTAAAACGGCTATACCTATTGAAATAAGGCACGAAAGCGACTGACCGTTGAGTCTTCCGCTCATATCTCCGAATGTAAGAATACCGCTTAAAATCTTATAAGAACCCCAAGCGGCAACAAAACAAAGTACGGAAGAAATAAGCGGTTTAATAAATACCGATTTTACTTCAAGTTTAATATCCGTCTCTTTTTTAAGAACTATATAGTTATATATACAAGTCCAGAGATAGAAGCAGGCAGTACCTATAACCGCACCCTTGATGTTAAGCGAGGGAATACCTATAAGAATAAAATTGAGAGCAATTTTAAATACACAGCCTATTGCAAGCGATTTTGCGGGAACATCCGCTCTGCCTATTGCCTGCAAAATATTTACAAGCGGAGCGGAAAGAGTGAATATCGCCATAAGAAGACCGTAAAGGGCAAGTACGGGTGCGGCAACGCTTACGCCGTACTGATTTTCCGTGCCGTTATAAAGGAGTTTCATAATAGGCTCCGAAAGTGCAAAAAATCCCGCTCCTGCCGGAAGTGCCACAAGCATCGTTGTACGGAAAACGGTGTTAACGGTGCCGTTGACCGTTTTTAAATCTTTTTTTGACATTGCCTCCGAAATAACCGGTATGGCACTGACACCGAGAGTCATCATAATAGTGGGAATAAGGTTTTTAAAATCAAGAGTTGTATCATAAGCACCGTAAAGGAAAGTGTGTATGGTATCTTTTGCAACATCGGCGGCTTTTATCGACTCACCGTAAATATTCATAATATCGTCATAATGGTTTGCCACTACAGATGAAAGTCTGTTTTGAATCATCCAGGTATCAATAAAGTTTGTTATATTAAGCACCAAAGAACTTATGGCAGCCGGAATCGCTATTGCGATAAGTTCACCGAAAATATCCTTTTTGCTTTGCGGTTTCGGAGAATTTATGAGCATTTCTCTTGTGATGCCGTCTTTTTTTATTCTGTGTCGAAGATTTGTATAAATCGCACCTACGACCGTACCGAGTGTAACACCGGCTATTGCCGCCGCTGCCGCATAAGCAAATTTAAGTTCTTTATCGACATCAACGAATTTTATAACACCGTATGCAAATGCAAGACCGAAAACAAGTTTGCCGAGAGACTCAATAACCTCGGAAACAGCCGTCGGGTACATATTGCGCAAGCCCTCGTAATAGCCGCGGTATGTACTCATAACACAGCAAAAGAAAATAGACGGAGCAATGCAAAGCATACTGTACACGGCATTCGGAGAATCAACGGAAACGGAGTACGGCTTTGCCATAATAAGAAGCAATGCGGTACCGAGAATGCCGAGACCGCAGAACACGGGAAACGTAACCTTTAAAATCTGCTTTACATCACGGTATCTGCCCAAAGCCGCATAACGGGCAACTATGGCGGACACGGCAACGGGAAGTCCCGCCATTGAAATAGCATAAACGGGAGTATAAATATTATATGCGGATGCAAAATATCCCCTGCCCGTTGTACCTATTATACCGGTAAGAGGTATTTTGTAAATCGCCCCTATTATTTTTACAAGTGCCGTTGCAATAACAAGTATAACGGCGCCGTCAAGAACATTTTGTTTTTTGCTTTCTTTTGCCATACTTACTCCTTTTCACCGATAAATTCACGAAGAAGAGATTTTTCGGGTACAATGTTTTTATCTAAAGACGGGAATTTTTGTATATTTCTTATAAGTCTTTGCGCCTGCATATAAAAAGGCGAATCTTTTTTTACTTCCGCAAGAAGACTTAAGGCATCATCTTTAAGAATACACGGTTCATATAAATGTACGGTATTTATTTTTATATCGGCTTTTTCACGGTACGGATAAAGGTAAAGGTCTTCTCCGCTGCAAACGCCCTGCCACATCATAAATGACTTTTCTATTGTATTACCTCTGAATTTATAATCCCTTACAATTCTTCTGATAAATCTCATATTTCTTTTATTTAAAACAACATCACCGTTTTTATCATAAATTCTCGAAGAAACATTTATGTAAATTTTCAAAAGTCTGTTTTCGGGAAGCCCGTCGGAAATAATCGGATTTAAAGCGTGAAGCCCCTCTACGATTATTATATCTTTATCGGTAACGGTTATTTTTCTGAACTCCGGCTTTCTTTCGCCCTTAACAAAATCAAATTCGGGCAAATCGCTTTCACCCGTCTCCAAAATATCGGTCATAGCCTTTTTAAAGAAGTCGATATCAAGTGCATACACCGTTTCAAAATCGGGAGTTCCGTCGGGGAAAAGCGGTACATCAAGGCTGTTGCGGTAAAAATCGTCAAGCGAAACGGCAAAACTGTTTACTCCGAACTTTAACAGCGCCTCACGCAGTTTTTTTGCCGTTGTGGTTTTGCCGGCAGAACTCGGTCCCGCAAGCATTACTATTTCCGTCTTGCCCGAAAAAGCAATTTTTTCGGCAATACCGTTAATAATATTTTCATACCGTGTTTCACATTCTTCGGCAAATTCCGAAGGCATATTCGCTCTTTCGCATATATACTCAAGATAATTATTTATGTTAGACATATAAAACCCCCTTTTACTTATATTCCGAAAAAAAGCCGGGTATTCGTTCTTTTCGTTTTAAAACCTCTGTAAATCTGTCGTTATATTCAAACGGATATTTATAATTAAAAATTCTTTCTATATAACTGCAGTCGGGAGAAACAAGTTTTGTTACGGCTCCCGCACCCGCCGAAAAAATGCTGTGACATTCTTCCATCATAAAGACATTGTATAAACATTCTTTATTTTCTCTACACCAGCCGACATTTTCAAGATTACCGAGCGACTTGCTCTGACGGTACATATAGTAAGGCTTATACCCTGATTCGTAAAGTTTCAAATAGGCATAATCCGTCATTTTCGCCGTAAGTTCCCTGTCTTCCGTCGCAACATTTTCTTTACCCGTAACAATATATGAAGAACGCTTTAAAGCAAGGGTATGCACGGTAATATTTTCGGGTGAAAAAAGTATTGCTTTATCTATACTGTCTTTAAAGCCCTCAAGCGTATCGCCGGGAAGCCCCGCTATTAAATCCGTATTTATATTATCAAATCCGAGTTCCCTCGCAAGTGAAAATTTGTCTGTCATATCTTTTACGGTGTGGTTTCTGCCGATATTTTTCAAAATCTCATCACTGAAAGTCTGCGGATTTATGCTTATTCTCGAAACATTATGTTTTTTCAATACTTCAAGTTTTTCTTTTGTAACGGTATCGGGTCTGCCTGCTTCTACGGTATATTCAAGGCAACGGGAAAAATCGAAAGAATTTTTTATAACCGTAAGAACGGTATCAAGTTCCTCCGCCGAAAGCGTTGTAGGTGTACCGCCGCCCCAATATACACTGCGAAGATTAAGACCGCACTTTTTCACAATTTCGGCAACAGCCTTTATTTCTTCGCAAAGATTTTTTACATACAACGGAATAAGTTTTTTTGACGAAGCGGAAGAAACAGAATGTGAAACAAACGAGCAGTAACTGCATCTTGTCGGGCAAAACGGTATGGAAATATACAGACTGAAATCATTTTTACGGGACAGCGATATGATTTTCTGTTCTGCCTTTGCGACTTCCCGTGCAAGATTTATTTTATGCTCGCTGACAAGAAGTTTTTCTTTAAAATATTTTACCGCATTTTCTTCGCCGTCGTTCGTAATACAACGCATCATAAGTTTAGACGGTCTTACTCCCGTTAATATGCCCCATTTGGGAGTAAACCCGCATTTTTCACATAAAAGATTAAAACAAAGTACCGCAAGTTCACGGGAAATATCGTTTTCATCTTCATATACGGTTTCATTTTCGGCGAATAACTCTTCCCCGTTTAAACGAAGTCGGGCAATAAGATGCTTTTTGTTTTCCCGTGTTTTAACCTCGGAATAAAGGTAGTCGCCTTCATCTTCGGAAAATTCAAAAAGCGTTTCGATTTTTGAAAGCGGGAAAAATAAATTCAGTAATTTTTCAAATTCATACCTGAAAGTATGAGAAATACAGTACAGTCTCATTTTTTCATTCTCAAATATCTGTTTCTCTTTTTTTCGTCACCTATTACGGTGCTTATATTATGCCCCGTATATACGGTATAGTCATCGGGTAATTTTACAAGTTTTTCTACGGAGTTGAGAAGGGTCTGCAAATCCGCTCCCCACCTGTCAGTTCTGCCTATGGTAAGTTTAAAAAGAGTATCGCCCGTAAACACGCATTTTTCTTTATGACAAATATACGACACTCCGCCCGGTGTATGACCGGGAGTATCAAGAACGGTAAGTTGTGTTTCGCCTATATTCACAACATCATTCTCGCTGAGCAGAATATCGGCAGTACATTCGGGAAGGAAAAATCCGAAATGCTCCGCAAGACTTTTTTGCTGACTGTTTAAAAGTTCACCGTCATTTTTGCCGATTGCGATTTTTGTTTCGGGGTGATTTTTCTTTAATTCTTTTACTCCGCTTACATGGTCAAAATGACCGTGTGTGCAGAGAATATATTTTAAATCCTTTATATCGGAAAGAGTTATTTCTTTTTCAAGTTCTTCGCAGTATTCACCCGGGTCAATAACCGCTCCGTCACCTGTTTTTTCATCTTTTAATATATAACAGTTTGCATTTACCGCACCGAGCGGAAGCCTTTTTACATACATCATGAATTATTACCTCTTACTACGCTTTCAACACCGCTGATTTTTTTAAGTTTAGTAATAACGAGATTAAGAAAATCTATACTTTTGACGGTTATGGTGATATATACATAATCCATACCGTCTTTGCCGTCACGGGTGTTTACGGCGTTTATCATAACATGCATTTCCGCAAGAACGGTGGCGATATCCGCCATCATGGCAACTCTCGGCTCACAGCAAAGAATAAGTCCCGCTTTAAAATCTCTTGCCGGAGTGGCTGTGTTCCACCTTGCGGGGAGCCAGCGTTCAGGCTCTTCGCATTTTTCTATATCTTTCGGCACATTGGTGCAATCTCTTTTATGAATCGAAACACCGTGTCCTCTTGTGATAAATCCGATTATTTCATCGCCGGGAATAGGCTCACAGCAACGTGAAAGTTTTATCAGGCAGTTGTCTATACCGTCTACCACAACGCCCTCGCCCGTAGCATGCTTCGTCGTTTTCTGCAACTCCTGAACTTTGATTTTATCGGGCTCGGGAACAGTGAATATTTTGTGGTATTCGTCTCTTATAAACGGCATTACCCTTGTAAGTGCAATACCGCCGTAGCCTATGGCGGCAAAAAAGTCGTCTTTTGAATTACAATGCTGTCTTTCACAAAGTTTTTCGATAACTTCGTTATATTCATCTTCGGTAAAACGGATTCTGTTACCGCGCATTTCTCTTTCCAAATTCGTTTTGCCCTCTATGATATTTTCTTCACGGCGTTCTTTTTTGAACCAGGAACGGATTTTTGTCCTTGCACTGCTTGTTTTTGCAATTTTAAGCCAGTCTCTGCTCGGACCTTTTCCGGGCTGTGACGAAGTAATTACTTCCACAATATCGCCGGTTTTAACACAGTAATCAATGGGCACAATCCGTCCGCCGACTTTTGCGCCCGTCATTTTAGTACCGACTGCGGAATGTATGGCATAAGCAAAATCTATTACGGTAGCGCCTGACGGAAGATTTATTACATCGCCTTTGGGAGTAAATACAAATACTTCTTCGGGTGCAAGGTCGCTTTTTATTGTGCGGACAATATCTTTAACATCGTCTGCTTCCTTTTGAGTTTCAAGAAGCTGACGAATCCATGAAAGACGGTCTTCAAATTTTTCTTTGCCGTTCATACCGAGTTTATACTTCCAATGGGCGGCAATACCGTATTCGGCGGTTTTGTGCATATCCCAGGTGCGTATCTGCACTTCAAACGGAATACCCGATTTACCGATTACCGTTGTATGAAGCGACTGATACATATTCGGTTTGGGTGTGGAAATATAGTCCTTAAATCTGCCCGGAATGGGTTTATATATATCGTGGATTATACCGAGACAGTCGTAACATTCTATAGTAGAGTCCACAATTATTCTTACGGCATAAATATCATATATTTCATCAAAATTTTTGCTTTGCATATACATTTTTCTGTATATGCCGTGTACACTTTTTATTCTGCCCTCTATTTCGGCATTCGGAACAACTTCTTTTACCCTTTCGCCTACCTGCTTTTTAATATTATCAAGAAAATCTTTCCTTGATTTACCGCTGTTATAAAGCGCATCTTCGATTTCTTTATATGCTATAGGGTCAAGAAAACTTATGGCTCTGTCCTCAAGTTCCTCTTTAATTGCACGAATACCGAGACGGTGCGCTATGGGGGCATACACTTCGAGTGTTTCGAGTGCCTTATCACGGCGCTTTTGCGGAGCCATAAATGCAAGTGTTCTTATATTATGAAGTCTGTCGGCAAGTTTAATAATAATAACTCTTATATCTTCCGACATGGCAAGAAGCATTTTCCGTATGTTTTCAGCCTGCTGTTCCTCACGGTCTTTAATATCAAGCGGCACTTTACCGAGTTTTGTAAGACCGTCTACAAGCGAAGCAATTTCCGAACCGAAGTTTTCTTTTACATCGTCAAGCGTCATAGATGTATCTTCAACGGTATCGTGAAGAAGCGCCGCCGCAACGGAATGTGCATCAAGACCGTATTCAAGAACTATCTTTGCTACGGCTATGGGGTGAATAATATACGGTTCTCCCGATGACCTTTTTTGTTCGCCGTGATATTCTTTCGCCGTGTTAAAGGCTTTATCTATAAGTTCCGTTTCTTCTTGTGAAAACTGCTCACACGCTTTACTTCTTAATTCGTCATAAATTTTTTCAACGGAAATTTCCTGCATAATGCACACCCCCTCTGTATCATTTGCTCAGTTTTTTTAATAATTCGGAATTTTCGAGTTCCGCTTTGACTTGTTCTTTCGGCAACCGGTATCTGCCGTTATCGTTTATAAGTACGCCTATCTCCGTAAGTGCTTCAAGAGCAACCCTGCAGGCACCGATTTTTTCTTCTTTAAGCCCGAGTCTGAAGCAAAGTATTTCTTCACCGAAACTCCAGCCCGCATTTTTTCTTAAATATCTGTAGACATTGCCGCAAAGTTCTCTGTCGGGATAAAGGATTTTTTTCTGTTCTGCGCTTATTTCGTCATTTCTCATAAACGCTTCGTAAAGTTTTATGCTTTTTATTACTTCATCATCATTATATGACGAAAGTTTTATATCCTTTATCTGAATACTGATTTTTTCTTCGCCCATATATTCGTTTTTGCAGAGTTTTACCGCAATATCAACAATATCGGAACCTGCAAAAGGAAATTCCGACGGAGTTTTGCCGAACATTACCGCCGTAACGGAAGTTGAGTTTCTCACAAAAGAAATTTTAAGGTGCTTTCCGCCGCCTATTGCCTGCACGCCCGTGATTTTCATATTAAAAAGTCCGAATACGGGTTGAGGATTTTCCGCACCGAAAGGCTCAAGATACTCTATGGAATCAAGAATATCAAAACTTAAAGAAGCCGGATTTAATTTGCAGTCGAGTTTTAAAACGGGCACGGGAAAATCCATACCGTCGGCATATTCGTTTATTTTTTTGCGAAAAGCATCAATGTTTTCATTTTTCAAACTCATTCCCGCGGCAAGAGTGTGACCGCCGAACTGAATCAAAGTATCTTCGCAGTATTTAAGAGCTTCATATAAAGAAAATCCGTCTATACTTCTTCCGCTTCCCTTTGAAACTTCGCCGTTTTCCGAAATAACAACAGCCGGTTTGCCGTATTTTTCCACAAGACGGGAAGCCACGATGCCGATAACTCCCTGATGCCAGTTTTTACCGCTTACGACAATAACTTTATCATATTTATACAGTGAATTACTTTCTGTTTTTTCTATGGCGGATTCGGTTATTTCTTTTTCTTTTGACTGCCTTTCGCTGTTTGTTGCGGAAATTTCCTCCGCAAGTGAAACAGCTTCGTCATAATCCGAAGTAAGTAAAAGTTTTAATGCTCTTTCGGCAGAGCCCATACGCCCTGCGGCATTTATTCTCGGAGAAAGTTTAAATGAAATATCGGATGATTTTATACATTTTTCATCGGCACCGCAAACGGAAATAAGCGCTTTTATTCCTTTTCTTAATGTACCCTCCGAAAGAAGTTCGTTAATAAGATTAAGTCCGCTTTTCACAAGCACACGGTTTTCGCCGTTAAGCGAAACGATATCCGCTATCGTACCTATGGTTACAAGGTCGGCATATTTATACAAAAGCCCGTAACCTTCGTCATTTTCGAGAGCGCATACAAGTTTAAATGCTACACCGACTCCCGCCCAGTCTTTAAACTCGCAAACGGCGTCTTCACGGTGCGGGTCAACAACCGCAACGGCAGAGGGCAGAACTTCACCGGCTTTATGGTGATCCGTTACCACTACATCTATACCGAGTTTATTACAGTAATCAATTTCGGAAATTGCACTTATTCCGTTATCTACCGTAATAATGAGTTTTGTTCCCCGTTCATTTAAAATATCTGCCGCCGCAATATTCATACCGTAGCCCTCAAGAGTTCTGTCGGGAATATAATAATTTACATCGGCATTTCTTTCAAGAAGATATGTATAAAGAAGCGCCGTGGATGTTACGCCGTCGGCATCATAATCACCGAATACGGTAATTCTTTCGTTATTTTCAAGCGCTTTATTTATTCTTTCACACGCTTTTTCCATATCCGGCAAAGAAAACGGATCGCACAAATCGGTATCAAAAAGAAAATTTTCGATTTCAAAAGCATCGGTAAAGCCACGGGCACAAAGCAGGAAAGACAAAAAGGGGTCTATCCCGCATTCTTCCGCAATTTCTGCGGCAATATCTTTATCACAGTTTAACACTGTCCACTTTTTCCTGCTCATTCTCTCACCCGAATATAAAAGTACATTTTATTATACCATTTTATATCTTTTGTTTCAAGAGTAATTTATCAATTAGCATTTTCAGCCCGAAACAACCCATGGTTTGTACAATCATATTTACCTTTTAAATGCAATTAAATAAAATTAAAAACAACCGGTTTATCATTCCTGATGAAAAGAATGATAAACCGGTTGTTTAATTCTGTTAAACTGTATCAAAAATGTAAATGCCGGAGAATAAGCCGTCTGTTATTCAAAGCCGAAAACTTGAAACCGAAAATCGAAATCTAAACTTCCCATATTATCGAAGCGCCTTCTTCGTCCTGATTAACCGTTCTGTCAAAGGCTTTTGCAACAACCTTGTAGAAGTATTCGGTGTTACATTCAATGTTTTCGTCCGTACATACATTTTCGGCGGGAATAAGGAATGAATCAACAAAAGTCCATTCGGTGTCGGCTGTTTTTCTGTAGATTTCATATACGGCGGCACCCGTAACCTGTCCCCAGGTTATTTTAACTGCCGTAACAGGTGCTTCTTCGGAACCGATATTTACAAGTTCCAACGCAGGTGCCACACCTTCTGACGGAGTGTAAAGAATTACCGATATGCCTTCTGTATCAAATTCCGAATCTCTGTCATCGGCAACACCTTTAACAGTGTAAATATATTCCGTATCACGAAGAATCGTGCTGTCGGTATATGTATAAAACTCAATTTCTTCCGCACTTTTTTCTACGGTTGCAACAACCGCCCAATCGTCTTCGGCGTTGCATTTTCTTAAAATCTCGTAGGAAGAAGCAAATTCAACGGGAGACCATTTTACGATTATTCCGCCGGAAACAGCTTCGGTTTCTTCTGTTGCGGGAGTACCTTCTGTTTTGAAAAGTTCAAAACTTACCGCTTCAATCGGCGGGAAGTCCCATTTTACGGAGTCGGAAACAACTTCGGGAATGAATTTACCGTCTTTCACGGCTTTTACCGTGTATGTGTAACTTACACCCTGCGTAAGTTCCGCATCTTCGTAAATGAAACACTCATCGTATGTTACGGTTTCTTCCTCGTGCTTTATATCATCTTTTGTAAATGTACCTAAAAGTACGGGTTCGCCGTCTTTTGCGGTTTTGTAAAGTTCGTAGGAATCAATAAGTAAATCATTGTTCCAGGTTACTTTTGCCGTCGGTACCTTTTCGGACTCTTCACCGACAAGAGCAAATTCCGCAGTTACAGCAGGCTCGTTTATAAAGTTACTTACACCGGTTTGGTCAAAGTAGCCTTTATCTGTTCCCATTGCCGCCCCGACTGTGTAGAAATATTTTGTTTGTGTACAGCCGTCATCGGTATCGGTAAATTCATTTAACGAATATGAGCCTATGGCAGTCCATTCGCCGTCAACGGTTTTTCTGTAAATATAGTATGCATCTGCACCCGGTACCGTTTCCCAAAGAACTTTTACGCCGTCTTCCGTGCAGACTGCATCGGTAACAACGGGAATACCTACGCAGTTTATCTTTACACTTGTGTCACTGCTTGTGTATTTACCGCATACAGCCTCTATACTGTATTTATAATTTTCGCCCGGTGTTACTTCCGTATCGGTAAACACTTCTTCTGCGGTGTTTTCAAAAAGAAGTACCTTTTCTCCCTCGGAACTCTTTTTGTAAATGTTATAACTTTCCGCTCCGCCTGAAGACGATGTACGGCAAAGTTTAATTCCCTCTGCGGTGTTTTCCGCCGTTAATGTAACGGATTCAAGGTAGAGCGTATATGCCTTTGTGTTGTAGTGTGAACTTGCAACGGAATCGTTATATGATTTTACAGTGTAATAATATTCGGTTCCCGAAACCTTTTTACTGTTGTCGGTATAAGAAACTGTTTTACCGCTTTTTATCGTTGCGATTTTCACCCAGGAGGTATCTGCTGTTTTTCTGTAAACATAATAACCTTTTGCCCCGGAAACGGCTTTCCATTTAATGTTCATAATGCCGTCACCGGAAACAGTGAGTGAAGCAGACGGCGCCCCGAGGAAAGCGGTTGTTTTACCGGTGCCGTTATATGCACCGCTGTTTGTTTTATATACGGATTTTACGGTATATGTATATTTTTTACCGGATTTTACCGTAGTATCGGTAAAACTCAAATCCGAAACGGTC
Organism: Acutalibacteraceae bacterium; assembly: GCA_045641485.1. GTDB lineage: Bacteria > Bacillota > Clostridia > Oscillospirales > Acutalibacteraceae > DTU089. Next base: position 5,277 of record JAZUHA010000098.1, on the reverse strand, counting down.
GCTATCGCAGTCCAGTTTTTATCTCCGGAAGCTTTTCTGTAAACTTTATATTTGTATTTAAGGTTATTTGTGTCTTTCCATTTTACGGTAATACCGTCTACGGTAAGTTTAAGAGAGTTTACCGACGGAGCCTTAAGATAATTAAATTCAAGACTGCCTTTTGAGGCACTTGCCGTTTTGCCGTTATATGCTTTTACGGTGTAATTGTATTTCCAGTCCGTACTCGTTCCCTTTTTGTCGGTATATGATGTTGTACCGGCACTTACGGTAGCTATTTTTATCCAGTCTGAATTACTTAAAGAGCCGCCTTTTCTGTAAACATAGTAGCCCTTTGCACCGCTTACTTTACCCCAGGTGATTTTCGGAACACCGGAAGTACCGGAGCCGTTTACCGACTTTAAAGCAGGTGCCGCAAGATATAAAACCGAAAGACCTGTTTTGTTGTATAGACTTGCATACGAGCCGTCATAAGCCTTTACTGTATAGATATACTTTTTGCCGCTTTTTGCGGTAGTATCTTTGTAACTTGAATTACCGCTTTTAATGTTTGCAACGGTTGTCCATTCCTTGTCGCCCGAAAGTTTTCTGTAAATTCTGTATTTGGTGGCGCTCGGAAGTTCTGCCCATGAAACCGTAACAAAGCCGTTTCCGTTTTTCACGGAACTCAATTTAACAGTCTGTTTACCGACACGGTTAACCGTTACGGTGAATGTTCTTACGGTTGTGGTGTCAACGGTCTTTTTGCCGTTTGATTCGGTGTAAATATAACTTTTACCGTAATATTTACCGCTGTGGATTTTTTTGAATTTCCAGTTTATCGACAGTGAACGGGAACCGCTTTTACCGAGAGAATTTGAATAACTTGTAACAAGCGAATCTTCCGCACAAGACGATTTTGAATAAATTTCAACGGCGCAGTTAGAGGTGCTTTGACCTTTACTGAATACCATAAAATAAAGCATTGTGGAATCGCCGTAAAAAGTGTATTTTGTTTTCAGTGCTTTAAGGTTTTTATCTGTAGGAACAATGTCGCCGTATTTTCCGCCGAGATTTTTCTCGGTAACGGTTATTTTAACATCTCCGGAATCTTCCGCAAAAGAAAGTACCGCAAGAGTACCGAAAATGCAGAATACCGAAAGAATTACGGCAACAGCCTTTAAACCAATGTTTTTGCCTTTCATATAATGACCTCCGTAAAGTAATGTTATCAAAAAGGTATACTTCCATACAGTTTACATTATAGTATATAGCAATCGCAATTTCAAGAAGTTTATATGATTTCCTGAAATTTTCAAAATTCTTAATAAAATGATAACAATGTGAACATATTACAAAAAAAGGCAGCGATTTTCGGCACCCTTTATGTTTTTATTATCTTGATTTGGACACGCCGATATGGTATCATTACAATAGATAATTGTAACGAACGGTGTTGTGACTGTATGGAAGACAACAAGCGGTATTACACCAAAACCTTTGAAAATCTTCAGGAAGAAAAAAAGCAAAGGATTTTAAAGGTAATCACCGAAGAATTTGCAAATAACGGGTTTGAAAAAACCTCCGTTTCGCAAATTGCTCAAAAATCGGGTATCAGCGTAGGTTCTGTATATAAGTACTTTGACAACAAAGAGAATATGTTTTCAATGGTTGTTCAGTACGGGCTTTCGGAACTTGAAGGAATGCTTGCAAAACTATCTGAATCCGATGAGGATATTGCCGTAAAAGCGGAAATAATCATACGTGAAATTATTAAGTTTTCAAAAAAGCATCCGGAACTTATTAAACTTTACTGCGCACTGACGGCAGACGGCAGTCCGGAAATTCTTTCACGGTATGCCGGTAAAATAGAAGCGATTTCGGCGGATATTTTTAAAAAGGTTATTTCCGATGCGCAAAAAACGGGCGATGTAAGAAAAGATGCCGACCCGAAGTTTTTGGCTTTTATTCTTCACAATATCCTCATGATGACGGAATTTTCCGCTTCGTGCGAATATTATAAAAAACGGTTTCTTGTTTATATGGGCAAACCGCTTACGGATTGTGAAGATTTTTTGGTAAACGAAACGCTGAACTTTTTAAAAGCAGCATTCAATTTCAAATAAAGAAAGGTGTTTTGAGTGAAAAAAGTATTAAGTATTATGTTGACGGTATGTCTTATTGCAGGTGTATTTTCCGTTTGCGCTTTTGCGGAGGAAAAAACTCCCACGGAAAATTTCCTTGAAATATTTGATACCTTTGATAAAGACGGCGACGGTATCATCTCCGAAAGCGAAGCAAAAAAAGTCGCCGATATTGACGGTGACGGAGAAACCACACTTACCGATGCAAGAACTCTTTTAAAGGTCGCCGCCGAACTCGAACCGGAACCCGAAGGTGTTAACTGCGACTTGAACTGTGACGGTATCGTTTCCGCAGAAGATGCAAGAAAAGCTATGAGAATGGCTCTCGGAATAGACTCGACAATAATCAATGATGAGTTTGTTGTAAATTATCTTTGCGAAGAACTTAACAGAGTAAAGACGGAAAAGCCCGGCTTTAACAGAACTATTACCCAACAGTGTCAGTCTATGAAGGTTACGGCAACGGGTGCACCCATAAGCGGTATGAATGCAAATAATGTTGAATATTATGAATACCTTGAGCAGTCAAAAAAAGTGATTGAGAGTTATAAACTTCTTATAATAATGTCCTCCGGCAAAGAGGATTACGAAGAAACCATTGCCGCTATGGACGAAGCTATAGCGCAGGCAAAAGAAATTTACAAACCGCAGACCGCAACAAAAACGGTTAGCCGAGGTTCATCATCTCATAACACATATTTCCCGGTATTTTATTATTCATGGGCTTGCAAACTCACACCGGAAGATATCAAAAATATTTCCTATGTGTTTAACGGCAACAATATTGTACTCACGGTAAATATGAATAATTATAACTATACCGCCAAAAATTATCCGTATACTTCTTCAGGCTCGGACCAGCAAAAGAGACTGGAGCTTCCTTACGGAAAAGCATTCAATCTTCCCGATACCAATACGGGCGGCGGTGCGAATTTTGAAGCACTCAACCTTAAAAACGGCAAAATCGTCTGCACAATAGATAAAACAACAGGGTCGGTAACAAATGTTGATTATTCGTATTCTTATGTGCTTAAATATTCGCAGACGGAAGATACCGCCGGAAGCGGAATATCCATGATTTTAACACAGTCGGCAGACTACGCCGAAAATTATGTCATGATGACTGTTGATTAAGGAGGAAAGTATGGGAAAGAAAAATAAAACTTTAAATCCGGGAGTTAATACATATTCCCGAAAAGAACTTACCGGCTTTTTAATCGGTCTTGCAGGTCAGAATATTATATATAATGTAATAAGCAGCGGTTTTACATATTATGTTGCCAATGTTATATTCATTCCCGCCGCCGCATACGGCGTGTTCTTTGCAATAGCAAGAGTATGGGACGGTATAAACGACCCTATGATGGGTTCCATAGTTGACAGAACGAGAACAAAATGGGGCAAATGCAAACCTTTCTTGCTGTTTGTTCCCGCAATAGTTTGTGTTACGACAATTCTCTGCTTTATTAACGGCAGATACTCGGAAACGCTTCCCACCTGGAATAAGGTGCTCATAATCGGTTGGGCGGCTGTTTCGTATATCCTTTGGGGTATGAGTTACACCGCCGGCGATATTCCGCTTTGGGGTGTAACCTCGCTTATGACCGAAGACCAAAACGACCGTGCAAAGGCACTTTCTCTTGCACGAATTGTTGCTTCCGCAGGTGCGATAGGTATGCTTGTTCAACTTGCCGCACCGTCGTTTAAAGATATGTTTATTAAAAAAGGTGCTTCGGATGCCGCCGCACTTCAGTATTCGGTTATTCTTCTTGCCGTTATTATTACGGTTGTTGCGTGTATTCTTTTCCAGTTTGCCGGATTATCCGTTAAAGAAAAGGTTCAGCAGTCCGAAGAACACTACACAATGAAGGAAAACTTCAAAACAATGTGGGGTTGCAAACCTTTCCGTCAACTTCTTGTTTCAGGCGTGTTAAGAAGCCCCATTCAACTTTTAAGCCTTGTGGGAATTACACTTGTTATGTATTTCTATTTTGATAACGACCCCGGCAAAGCGCTTTTTGTAAACGGTGCAATAAATGTACCGCTTCTTATTCAGGTGCTTATAGTCGGCTTCGGTATTCTCGGCGGTATGCTCATAAGTTCTGCCGTTACACCCTCATTTGCAAGAAAGTTTGAAAAGAAGAAACTTTATAACTTCTATTCCGTTGTAGGTGCAATACCCTTCGCACTCGTTTACGGTCTTTATCTTATAGCAGGTGCAAAACTTCTTACATTCTCTATGTCCGTAGTTATGGGATTGATTTTCTTTATGGCTTCCTGGGCACAGGGCGGACTCAATGTTTTGCAGTCTGTTATGATTGCCGACTGTGTGGACTATGAAGAATATCATCACGGTATCCGTCCCGACGGTGTTTTCTTCTCCGGTCAGAGTTTTATTACAAAACTTTCCGCCGGTATCGCTTCCATAATACAGGGTCTTGTATTTGCGATTGTAGGTTTCTCCGGCGGCGCAGTTGAAACACTTAACAATGCACTTGCAACCGGTGCCGCTCAATTTGCAACATATAACGACGGCAAATTCGCCGGCGCCATGTTCTTCCTTGTTGCCGTTCCTCCGGCAATAGGTATGGTGCTTTCCGCAATACCCACTTGGAAATACGCTCTTCCGAATGACGAACATAAAAAAATCCTCTCCGAACTTGTTGAGAGAAGAAAAGAAAAGTAATATTCTGTGGGGAGTTTCGGGGCACTGCGTGCCGATTTATATATTACATTGCGAATAACCGTTACTTCATTCTCCGACATTTACCTTTTTCAGTGAGGAATTAGGAATGAGGAGTGAGGAATTTCGGGGCTTCGCCGAATTGTATATTACCTTGTAAATAACAGACAGTTTATTCTTCGATATTTACCATTTTTCAGATAACAGATAATAGATAACAGATAATAGATAAAAATTTCGGGGAACGGCAGAGCCGTTCCGATTCATAACCGTTTATGTATATAAATAAGATTATATGTTCATTTTGAGGTTATTGCTGACTTTTTGCTTAAGTATGTTATAAAAAATCAACCGATTTATTATTCTTTGCTTTTAAAGAACGATAAATCGGTTTTTTAAATTTATTTAATTGTAATGAAAAATAAAATATGAAAGTGTGAACTAACAGTTATTCACAATGTGATATAATTCGGC
>JAZUHA010000097.1:0-7298 GCA_045641485.1 Acutalibacteraceae bacterium | reverse complement strand
TGTAATGAATTCAGCTTGATTATTGGTCGATACTAACTGAACAATTCTTTTTGAAAAACAAAATTCCTGAAAATCTTCTATCCCTTGGTAGGAATAACATCTTTTGTTAAGTTGTTCAACTATTTCTGTTGATACGTTTCCTATACGTATATTATCAAGCATTGTTAAAAACTTTAGGTCTGCTTCCTGTCTGTGCGGTATCGTCAACTCGCAAAATGTGAAATTTCCGTTTTTATATGCAAAAGAATTGAAAAAATAAACTCCTCCGAATCTGTCAGTCAAAGCGGTTGCAATAACTTTTGATTTTATGACGGGAGGTAACTGGAATAAATCACCAAAAACAATAACCTGTACACCTCCGAACGGCTTTTCATTATTTCTGGCAATTTTCAATATAAAATCAAGCCGTTCAAAAAGTCCGGAACTTACCATGGAAATCTCATCAATAACCAAGGAATCGATTTTTTTGAACAACGCTGTTTGATTTTCTGAAAGTTCCGGATAATTTCTTTTACCGTAAAGTAAATTATCGAATCCAAATACAGAATGTAATGTTGATCCGTTAATTGTTATTGCTGCAATACCTGTCGGCGCTGTATATAAAGCTATTTTTGTTGTATGTGTTCTGAAATATCGAAGTAAGAAACTTTTTCCTGTTCCCGCTTTTCCCGAAACAAAAAGATTATTATCTGAACACATGAGTTTATATACTGCATTTTGTTCTTCATCAAGTTGCATTTCTTCCGGCTGAATTTCATTAGAAACATCGGGATTATCGGTTATTTTTGAATCTTCAAGTATGTTTTTAATATTATCGTAGGCTTTTTGAAGTTCTTCTCTTTCAGAATTTAATTCTGAAATCTGTTTCTGCAGTTTAGATATAACGGTATCTTTGTTTTTAATAGTATCTGTTAGCGTTTTGTTTTCTTCGTCTTTATTTATTTCATTTTTGGGTTTGCGAAAATATAACATAAATAATATTGCAAAAAGCACTGCAAAAATAATCATCGTTAACAAATAATAATGCTCCATAAAATAATCCTCAATTCCTTTATAAATTATGTTGTATTACATATTCAAATATCCCGGTTTTCTTCTTTTGATTTTTCAAGTGTCAGTGTATCCGGTAAAATACCGAACAGGGATTTTGCGGTCTCTACTCTGTCCTGAAACGGATTTGTCAGTTTGCAGATTATTTTACCGTTCTTGGTAACATAAATATCTTCGGTTGCGGATAAAAGTAAATATTTACTGAGATTTGTTTTCAGTTCCGTTGCAGTTATCGACATAATCTAACACCCCCTTTTTATATTTTACACTATTATTATATCTAAATCGTACGAAACAGTCCAGTCAATGTTATTGCAAAAATACAAACTGAAAAACGGCTGCCGCATTTTTAAATGTGACAGCCGTATATTGTTATATAAATCAGTCGTAAAGCGGATACTGATTGCAGATTTTTGTAACTTCCTCTCGGATATATTCTTTGCTGTTTTCAAAATCCGTTGCGGCAAGTTTAATAAATTCCGCAATTTTTACCATTTCGTGAGCACCGAAGCCTCTTGTGGTTACCGCCGCCGTACCTATACGGACACCGCTTGTAACGAAAACTTTTTCCGGGTCGTTCGGAATGGCGTTTTTATTAACGGTAATATAAACATCGTCAAGGCGTTTTTCAAGTTCTTTACCCGTAATACCGAGTGAACGCAAGTCAAGAAGCAGAAGGTGGTTGTCGCTTCCGCCGGATACCATATCAACACCCTGCGCTCTTAATGCGCATTCAAGTGCTTTGCAGTTAGAGAGAATTTTTTTGCCGTATTCTTTGAATTCGGGTTTTAATGCTTCGCCGAAGCATATAGCTTTTGCGGCAATTATATGCATTAAAGGACCGCCCTGGATACCGGGGAAGATACTTTTATCTATTTTCTTTGCAAGTTCCTCGTTATTTGTGAGGATAATTCCGCCTCTGGGACCTCTTAAAGTTTTGTGAGTGGTAGAAGTAACAACATCGGCATACGGCACGGGTGACGGGTGAAGACCCGATGCCACAAGACCTGCGATATGTGCCATATCTACCATAAACAATGCACCGACTTTATCTGCAATCTCACGGAATTTTTTAAAGTCGATAATACGGGGATAAGCGGAAGCACCGGCAACTATAAGTTTCGGTTTAACTTCGAGTGCGATTTTTTCAACCTCGTCATAATCTATAACACCGTCTGCATTTACACCGTAACTTGCAAAGTTAAAGTATTTACCGCTTACATTTACGGGGGAGCCGTGGGTTAAGTGACCGCCGTCTGAAAGGCTCATACCGAGTACGGTATCACCGGGATTTAAAAGAGCAAAATAAACGGAGAAGTTTGCCTGAGAGCCCGAGTGAGGCTGTACATTGCAGTACTCACTGCCGAAAAGTTTTTTAAGTCTTTCTCTTGCAAGGTTTTCCGCAATATCCACACATTCACAGCCGCCGTAATAACGGTGTGCGGGGTAACCTTCGGCATATTTGTTTGTAAAAATGCTGCCGGAAGCCGCCATAACCGCAGGTGAAGCGTAGTTTTCACTTGCAATAAGTTCAATGTTTCTGCTTTGACGAATGCTCTCTTCGGAAAATGCTGCAAAAAGTTCTGCATCCGCATTTTTTAAGAGTTCAAAATCGTTTTCAAGGTATTTGTTCATTTTAATCCCTTCCCACATTATAAGAATATATTGGTTTAATAATACAGTAATTTTCCCTTTTTTTCAACAGAAAAACAGAAAATTAACGGTTAAATAAAAAATATATGATAAAATCATAAAAAACAAAGGATTTTACGGTGATTTATCGTAAAAAACACCATAAAATCCAAGTTGATTATATTGGCCGTAAAAATTTCAGCCGATTTTTTCTGCGTGGCGGAGTTTTATTTTACCCACAAGCGGAATTTTTATATATCCGTTCGCTTCGGTTTTGTTAAATGTGAGCGAAATTTCGATTGTTTTCCCTTTTAAAATATCCGCTTCAACATCGGCTGTTAATATATCGTCATCTTCCTCTGCGTTAATTACGGTAAGGTGCGGAACAAAACCGTCGCTTCCCGGAAGTTCGAGTTCCATAGTATATTTCCCGTCTTTTTCGCCTATTACAAGAACTGCCGTTCCGGTAAATACCATAGTGTCAATATCTGCTTTCCATTTTCCGAGACCGATCATTTTTACTGCTCCTTTTTAATTTAATTCTTCGATATCAGCCGCACAGCGCAATACGGCACGGGCATCTTCTATTGTAACATTGCCCGTTTTCCCGCTTTTGACTTTGCAACACGAAAGCTGTTCCGGTGAAAGTTCGATTATATTATTGACTGCGGCACAAAGAATTATTCGTGCATCGTATGCAGAAATAATGCCGTCACCGTCTGCATCGCCTTTTATTGAAAAATCGTTACTTGAAATGAAAATAAATCTGCCGAGTTCGGTTACCTGAACGCCTATTGCTTTACTCGTCGGAGACATTTCGAGTTGTTTTGCTTTCGAGTTTTTGCAAAAATAAATTTTAGAAGCGGTAATAAGAGCGCTTTTGTTTACTCCGTCAAAAAGAAGTGTTACGGGAGAAGTCGGATAAATCTCCTTGCCGCCGCAAGTAAGAGCGATATCAAATGCATCAAGTGAAGTATAATTTGAATTTATCAGCGGTTTTACCGTTTCTACCGATACCGGAGAAATTTTCAAATCTTTCAAATCCGCTCCCGACAGGAGAGAATTACCGTTGTCAACAAGAACAATTCCCGTATCAATATCGGTAATTGAGCGAACCGTATTTTCTATCGGAACTTTAAGGGATTGAAGATAACTGTAGGAATAAGTTCCCGGTACGGCGTAAATTCCGTCGATAAAATAATACTCACGGAAACCGTTTGAAGATATTCTGCCGAGTACGGCATCCTGCCCGATATTTCGGAGCGTTGCCGGCAAATGAATTTCTTTGAGTTCACGGCAATAAGCAAGCGCTTCTTTACCGAGTTTTATAAGATTATCGCTTAAATGTATTTTTGACATATTCCAGCAAAACGAAAAAGCGCCGTCACCGATTTCGGTTACATTATTGTACATAAGCACTTCATTAAGCGAGAAACAATGGTCAAAAGCGTAGTCGGAAATAATTTTAACGCTTTTCGGTACGGTATAGGAATTGTCGGGTTTGCCGCACGGGAAGCAAACAAGTTTTGTTAAATCTTTGTTATATAAAACTCCGTTTAAAGATGAAAAAGCCGTGTTGTTTTCATCAACATCAATATTTATAAGTTCATCGCAAAGATTAAATGCTTTTGATGATATCGTGGTTACGGTTGACGGAATTTTTACATATTTTACTTTATGGTTATCCGAAAAAACATCTCCTCCGGAAAGTTCAATAACCGGAAGACCGTCTATTTCTTCGGGAATAATGACATTTTCCGATGAGCCGATATATTTTTTTATCTGAATTTTATTTGTTTGTACTTTAATATATTCAAAATCCGTTTTCGGAGCCGGCTCCGAATTTTGTAAAACAGCAGGAAGTTTTTCACCGCCGACAGGTTCTTCTGCATATACAGACCCGGTTACGGTCATGCAAAACAGGAGAACAAAAACAACTAATACAGTAAGAATGTTTTGTTTTTTCATTTTATCACATCCGTTAAGATAAATACTCACAACTTAATTATATTACCGCAAAGCCGATTATTCAATAGGAAAAAATAACAATTTAATATGTATCCCGTTGGATAATCGGCTGAAAAAGGCAAAAAAAAAGAGCCGTACGGCAATAACAAGCACAACAAGAGGCTGTAAAACTGTTTTTTTACAGCCCCTCAGCAATTTTAATTTGCTTAAGTGCTTGTCTCAGACAGCGCGTGTAACCTTACCGGAGCGCAGGCAGCGTGTGCATGCATAAACTCTTTTGGGAGAACCGTTAACGATAGCCTTAACTCTTTTTACATTGGGTTTCCAGGTTCTGTTAGAGCGTCTGTGTGAATGAGAAACCTTGATGCCGAAAGCGACATCTTTTCCGCAAAACTCGCATTTTGCCATGTTCTGCACCTCCCTTAATAGGATAAATCTGAGTCATAAACGGGAGTATATTGCAACACCCGACAAGACAACAAGTGAATAATACCACCAAATCCCCGTAAATGCAAGAGTTTTTTCATATATTTATTGCGTTTTTATTAACTTTTACAATCTTTGTGATGATTTTTAAAATATTTTTTGAAAAATTGCTTGATTTTTTTTAAAGGTTCATATATAATAGCCACATAAACGAACATTTGTACGGGAGGAAAACACAATGGCTGAAAAATCAGATAAAAGCAAAGCTCTTGATACGGCGTTAAGTCAGATAGAAAAAAACTTCGGCAAAGGTGCAATTATGAGATTGGGCGAAAACGCCTCTCTTAATATAGAATCAATTTCCACAGGCTCCGTTTCTTTGGATGTGGCAACAGGTATCGGCGGTCTTCCGAGGGGCAGAATAGTTGAAATATACGGTCCCGAAAGTTCCGGTAAAACAACACTTGCACTTCATGTTGTGGCAGAAGCGCAGAAAATGGGCGGCGAAGCGGCGTTTATTGATGCCGAACACGCTCTTGACCCGGTTTATGCCGCAAATCTCGGTGTTGATATTGATTCGCTTCTTGTTTCTCAGCCCGATGACGGCGAACAGGCTCTTGAAATAACAGAATATCTTGCCCGTTCCGGCGCACTTGATGTTATAGTTGTCGACTCCGTTGCGGCACTTGTTCCGAAAGCGGAAATAGAGGGCGAAATGGGCGATTCTTTCGTAGGTGTTCATGCAAGACTTATGTCAAAGGCATTAAGAAAACTTACAGGTGCTATTTCAAAATCGAATACCGTTGTTATTTTCATAAATCAGCTTCGTGAAAAAGTCGGCGTTATGTACGGCAATCCCGAAGTTACGACAGGCGGAAGAGCGCTCAAGTTTTACTCCTCAATCCGTATTGATGTAAGAAGAGTTGAGCAGTTAAAGGGAGCGGGTAATGAATTTATCGGCTCAAGAACAAGAGCAAAAGTCGTTAAAAACAAAGTTGCTCCCCCGTTTAAAGAGGCTGAATTTGATATTATGTACGGTCAGGGTATTTCAAAAGTGGGCGAAATTCTCGACCTTGCCGTTAAAATGGAAATAATAAGAAAAAGCGGTGCATGGTTCTATTACGGTGAACAGCGTCTCGGTCAGGGCAGAGATAATGTTAAGGAGTATATAAGAACAAATCCCGAATTTTCAGACGATATCGAACAGCAGGTTCGTGCAAAACTCAAAGAAACTCTTTCCGCAAGAAATCCCGTAACAAGGACTGCTTCCGGAACTTCTGCACAAATACCGCAGGAACCCGTTACAAAAGATAAAGCAAGAGCAAAAATAGATATTGCCGTTGATGACTGATAATGAAAATTACGAGTAAACACGGTAACGGTAACAAAGTACATATTTATATTGATGATGAGTATACTCTCACTTTATATGACGATTATTGGTATACTTCCGGTATATGTGAGGGTGAAGAAATATCAGAAGAAAAGCTTGCCGCTCTTAAAGAGGAGGCAGGCTTTCGCTCTGCTTACGAAAAAGCAGTAAGTTATTTAAACCGCAGACCGTACAGCGAAAAAGAACTTTTCAAAAAACTTAAACTGAAATTTCCGGAGGAAGCATCACAAAGAGCCGTGGGAAAAGTAAAAGATTACGGTTGGTTAAATGATGAAGAATATGCAGACGAACTTGTAAGATATTTATATGAAAACAAAAAATTCGGCATAAAAAGAATAAAAACCGAATTAAAATTAAAGGGAATATGTGACGAAATTACAGAGAATGCTCTTAAAACTCTTGACAATAATCCGATTGAGCGTATTATAGTAATGTTAAGGTCAAAATATGAAAACGGATTTGATACGGAAAAGGAACAGCGCAGGTTTGTGAATAAACTTTTGCGTATGGGCTATTCTTTCACTGATATAAAATCCGCCTTTTACGAATGTGAAATTGATTTTAAAAATTATTGAGTTTTGACCGGAGGAGAAACTATGGCTAAAACAGTTGGTATGATAAGTCTCGGCTGCCCCAAAAACCGTGTTGATGCCGAACTTATGTTAAAAAGACTTGCAGATGCAGGTTATATTATTGTTGACGATGCAGACGGTGCCGATATTGTAATAGTAAACACCTGTGCTTTTATTGAAGATGCAAAAAGGGAGTCTATTGATACGATTCTTGAAATGGCAGACCTTAAAAGCGACAAAAGACTGAAAAAAATAAT
>JAZUHA010000096.1:0-6576 GCA_045641485.1 Acutalibacteraceae bacterium | reverse complement strand
CTATAACCGTGTTGTCAAAGATCTTAACGGTCTTTCGGACAGTGAGTTTTTTGAAAAAATCGGTGAAAAATTCGCAGTTGAAGAATTTACCGGCGAAGGTCAGTACAAACCTGCGGATAAACACACTTTCGGTATGTTCCTTAACAACAAATGGTATAAACTCACTGCAAAATGCGGAACATTTGATGACAGTGACCCCGTTGACAGACTTGATGTTTCCGTTCTTCAGAAAAATCTTCTTACACCCGTACTCGGCATAGGTGATCCGCGTACCGACAAGCGTATCGACTTTATCGGCGGTATAAGAGGACTCGGCGAACTCGAAAGAAGAGTTGAAAACGGTATGAAAGTTGCTTTCTCAATGTATCCGACAACACTTGACGACCTTATGGCTATTGCGGATGCAGGAAAAATCATGCCCCCGAAATCAACATGGTTTGAGCCGAAACTTATGAGCGGTTTGTTTATCCACAAACTTGAAACAAAATAAGAGGTTTGTAAGATGTTTAAAATCGGCTGTCACCTTTCATCCTCCGGCGGTTACCTTGCAATGGGGAAAGAAGCCGTAAGAATAGGTGCAAATACTTTTCAGTTTTTTACGAGAAATCCCCGAGGCGGAAGTGCAAAACCGCTTGATACAGATGATGTTAAAGCGTTTTGCGAATATAAAAAAGAAAACTCGATAGCAAGTGTACTTGCACACGCACCGTATACAATGAACGCCTGTGCAAAAGACGAACATTTAAGAGAATTTGCAAAAGATATGATGGCTGACGATATAAAAAGGCTCGAACATATCGACGGCGCTATGTATAACTTTCACCCCGGAAGCCATGTCGGTCAAGGCGAAGATATCGGAATAGACTATATTTCCGATATGCTCAACACTGTTATAACACCCGACCAAAAAACACTGATTTTACTTGAAACAATGGCGGGTAAAGGCAGTGAAGTAGGCAGAAATTTTACGGAATTAAAGCGGATTATCGATAAAGTTTCTCTTAATGAAAAACTCGGAGTTTGTCTTGATACCTGCCACGTTTTTGACGGCGGTTATGATATTGTAAATAACCTTGACGGAGTTTTAAAAGAATTTGATGATATTATCGGAATAAACCGACTTAAAGCAATTCACCTCAACGACAGTATGAATTTTCTCGGCTGTCACAAGGACAGACACGCAAAAATCGGTGAAGGAGGTATCGGTCTGACGGCAATAACGGCAATTATAAATCACCCTTTGCTTTGTGAAATGCCGTTTTTTCTTGAAACCCCGAACGATATTGACGGATATCAAAAAGAAATTGAACTTTTAAAATCACTTTATAAATAAAAGGAGAGCACCGACATGAAACGCTTTGTAATTACAATTTTTTCGGTAATTGCACTTATGCTCGTTCTGACTGTCGGTGCTTTTGCCGTTTCCGGCGATATGAATAATGACGGCACCGTTACATCTTCCGATGCAAGAACCGCTTTAATTTTTGCCTTGGGCTTAAAAACACCCACACAAGAACAGGTTGATTGCGCAGATTTAGTAAAAGACGGATACATTAAAATTGACGATGCACGTGAAATTTTAAAAATTGCGGCTGAAATCATTCCCGCACCCGAACATACTTATTCACAATGGGAACTTATTTCCGATTCTTCCTGTACCGTTCACGGAAAAGCAAAGTGCAGCTGCGAACACTGCGGAGAGATAAGATACAAAGAACTCCCTCTTATTAAGCACACTCTCGGTACTTGCGAATACTGTGACAGGAGTTTTCCGCTTGAATTTACCTTAAAAGATAAAACCGTACTTTTCGGATATAACGAAAAAGAAGTCAGAAATATATTCGGTACTCCAACGGAAAAATTGTCGAACGGCAATAAATCCATACTTATTTACAGCGAAAAAGCAATTATCAACATCTTTATGTTTGATGAAGACGATTATTTATGTGCTGTCTATACAACAGACAAACAATCGACGTTTTCAGATATAGCAAAAACCATTGATTTTTCCACTAAAGTAAATGACAATTATGTATCTAACGGAATTGAATATTACATTTGCAGAGATACAAAATCCGGAAAATATAACGATATATACGGTATGCTTGTTTCAATATATGAAACAACCACACATCTTTTTACCGGTTCCGACAGTTTCAGATGCTTTGAAAAAGTGGATTTTTATCTTGTTAATCAGGTTAGGGAAATGAACAATCTTTATCCGTATAAATACAGTGATAAATTATCTGAAGCCGCATACGGGCACTGTGTTAATATGGCAAAGAAACATTTCTTCGGTCATTATGACCCGGACGGAAATTCGCCCATTGACAGAGTTTTGGAAACAGGCGGATTTGCAACATACAAAAGGTGCGGTGAAAATATATGTGCGTTAACACCAGATGTTTTTATGGCAAACAACGGCTGGTATAACTCAGACGACCACCGCCCGCTTCTTTTGAGCAAATATTATGAATATATAGGTATCGGATTTTATTACAACAAAAACAGCGATTATAAATATTACGGAGTTCAGGATTTTCTCGCATAAACACGTGTTGTTTAATTATTTTTTTGTTGATTTTTGCAAAAATGTATGATATTATATACAAAAGAGGTGTTTTTTATGGAAAACAGAAAGAAAATCAACAACGAAAACGACAGACGTGTCAAAAGAACAAAAAGAGCTTTAAGAGATGCTCTTTTAAAACTTTTAAGAGAAAAACCCGGCAACCAGATTTCGGTTACCGAGCTTACAAGCCTTGCAGATGTTAACAGAGCTACTTTTTATTTCTATTATAATGATATATACGATATGCTTGACCAGATTCAAACTGAAGCAATCGAATTTATTGAAGATGAAATGAAAACCATTGCATCGGTTAAACCGGCTACAAAAGAAAGTTTTTATGATTTTATTGAAAGAGTGGTTTATTTTTGCCGTGACAATAATGAATTATTCAGATTCGTTGTTGCCAATGATACAAACAACACCGTTTTAAACAGAGCGTGTGAACTTATTTTTGAAAATATCCCTCATTCTAAAATGCTTTTCCCGGAAACCGATCCGAGGCATTATTTTACCGCTTATGTTACTTATGCCATTATCGGAGTAGTTATTAACTGGTATGATGACGATATGAAAATACCGCCTAAAGAACTTGCAAAATTTATTGCCGATACCTATCTTGACGGTGCATTTTCTTTAAAAGAAAAAAGTTAAAACTACTTTGTGAGACTGTCAATTACAGAAGAATAAATGCCGACGGGATCACTTAAAATTGCATCACGGAGTTTATCTGCCTGCAAAATATCCGCAGCATAAAGAGAAAGATTCATAAGTTCTTCACCGAAACCTTTTATTGTAAATTCGACAATAAAACCGGTTTCGGTTCTTTTAATATTAACTTTGTTTTCCCGTTCCGCTTTTGCTCTTGCAAGTATTTTCAAAGCGGCATTTACAGCTTTTTCACGGGTAGACGGTAAAAGAGTTGTTTCAAGTGCCTGTGAATTTGTTTTTCCGCTTTGAGTTACGGTCAGATACTCCTCCCCGTCACTGTCGTGACCGTAAATCATACCGTTTCCGATTAAATCATCAATAGCACTTACAAGGTCAAAATAATTCACAAGACCGCCGTCTTGGAGGCACTCGCAAAGGAGTTTTCTTTGCATAGGCTCCTTTACACGGTCAAGTATATAACAAACAAGAATTTTAATTTCAAGCATATTGCGAAGACCGCCGAAAGTTACTCCGCTTGCAAATGCATCAAATTCTGCCAACTAAATATCACCCTTTACTAAATTTAAAAGTGCCTCCCTCACTTCACCCGCAAGATAAAGTGAGCCGACAACACAAAGCATATCATCATCGGATAATTGGCTGAAAACTTCTCTTACGGCGACATTAACATCGTCAACCGCTTTAACATCACTGCAATATTTTTCAGCAACACATTTTAGTTCACTGCTTTTCATGGCTCTCGGATTAACCGGGGTTACCGCAACAAAGCAATCAGATTTTTGAATTAACGGAGAAAGTGATTTTTCCACCGCTTTATCTGCCATCATACCTGCAATAACATATACTTTATTTTTTTTCTTAAATTCGTGACAAACAGCGTCATAAAACGCCTTTGCACCGTCTTCATTATGACCGCCGTCAAGAATAACAAGCGGTTTCATTGATAAAACTTCACATCTTGCGGGAAGTTTTGTTTTTAAAATACCGTTATATATATTACTTTGTGTAATGTTATAACCTTTATTCTTTAAAATATAAGATGCTTCTGTTACGGAAGTCATATTAACGAGTTGATGACTGCCCGGCATGGAAGTCTTATATTTTTTGTTTTTATAAATAAACTGTGTCCCGAAAACCGAACTTGAAATAACGGAAACTTTATTAAAATCGGGCACAACAAGATTACACTCTTTTTCTTCTGCTATCCGCTTAACGGTATTACAGGCATTTTCCTGCTGACAGGCAGAAAGAACAACATCTGAATTTTCACGCAAAATCCCGCACTTTTCGTATGCTATTTTTTCTAAAGTATCACCGAGTATTGCCGTATGGTCCAAGGAAAGTGAGGTTATTATGTCAACTTCCGCACGGTCGATTACATTTGTTGCATCGAGTCTGCCGCCTAAACCGACTTCAAGTACAATTATATCGCACCCGAGAGACTTAAAGCATAAAAAAGCGGAAGCCGTAAGTGCTTCAAATTCGGTTATAACGATATCTTCTTTTTTTAAATTCTCAACGGCATTTTTCACCTTTTCAACAGCGGTACAAAATATATTTCTGTCTACAGGCAAACCGTTATACTGTATTCTTTCAAGAAAATCGGTTACAAACGGAGAAGTGTACAAACCGACATTTAAGCCTGCATCCGTCAGAACATTCGATAATGCGGTACTCACGGAGCCTTTTCCGTTTGTACCGGCAACATGAACATATTTTTGATTTTTATGAGGATTACCCAATCTTTTTAAAAGTGTATCCATCCGGGAAAGACCCGGACGGACACCGAATTTTAACAATGAATGGATATAAGAAAGTGCTTCTTCGTATATCATTTTAATTTTTCAAGACTTTCTTCAATCATTTTAATTTTTTCTTTGTATTTCGCCTGTTTTTCACGCTGTTCCGCAACAACTTTTTCCGGAGCTTTTGCCATAAATCCCTGATTATTGAGTTTATTCTCAACAAACTGCAAATCTTTCTTTACGGCTTCAAGTTCTTTACCGAGTCTTTGTTTTTCAGCCTCAAAATCAACAAGTTCATTCATCGGGATATAAATCTTTGCATCTTCCGTAACAACACTTACGGTTCCGTCAAGATTAAATGCACTGTCATCAGAGGCAACAAGTATTTCGGAAGCGGAAGCAAGACGGTTGAAGAATTTTGCACCGTCTTCAAACAAATCGGTAAACGAAGTTGCAATAAAGAGCTGTGCTTTTTTTGACGGCGGAACATTCATTTCCGCACGGCGGTTTCTTACCGCTCTTACTGCAGTCATTATTTTTTCCATTCCGTTTTCTTCTGCCGTAAATGAAAGTTTTTCATCGTAAACAGGCCAGGAAGAAATCATAATAGACTCACCTTCGTGCGGCAAAGTCTGCCAAATTTCTTCAGTAATAAACGGCATAAACGGATGAAGAAGTTTTAAGGTGTTTGAAAGAACGAAGGTTAAAACCGCTCTTGCATCATCTTTAAGAGATTCATCATCGGAAGAAAGACGTATTTTACAAATCTCAATATACCAGTCGCAAAGAACATCCCAGATAAAGTCATAAAGTTTCTGAACAGCCATACCGAGTTCAAATTTTGAAAGGTTATCGGTAACTTCTTTTACAAGGGTATTATACTGACTTAAAATCCATTTATCTTCGAGTGCAAGATTAGCGGGAATATGAGGAGCAGCCTCATTTTCTTTTAAGTTCATAAGAACAAATCTTGCGGCATTCCAGAGTTTATTTGCGAAATTACGGCTTGACTCGATTTTTTCATCGGAAAAACGCATATCGTTTCCGGGGCTGTTACCCGTTGCAAGAGAAAATCTTAAAGCATCGGCACCGTATTTTTCAACTATCTCAAGCGGATCTATACCGTTGCCGAGAGATTTGGACATTTTCCTGCCCTGTGCATCACGGACAAGACCGTGAATAAGAACGGTGCTGAACGGAGCCTTATCGGTATATTCAAGAGCTGAGAATATCATACGGCTTACCCAGAAACCGATAATATCGTAGCCCGTGATAAGAGTATCTGTAGGATAGAAATGCTTGAAATCGTCTGTATCATCAGGCCAGCCGAGAGTTGAGAACGGCCAGAGAGCTGATGAGAACCAGGTGTCAAGAGTATCGGGGTCCTGCTGAAGATTCTTACTGCCGCACTTGGGACAAACACAGATATCGTCCTTGGAAACTGTCATTTCGCCGCAGTCATCGCAATACCAAGCAGGGATTCTGTGACCCCACCAGAGCTGACGGGAAATGCACCAGTCGCGTGTGCCGCGCATCCAGTTCATATAGTTCTTTGTGAAGCGCTCGGGAACAAATTTTGTTTCGCCCTTT
>JAZUHA010000095.1:0-15491 GCA_045641485.1 Acutalibacteraceae bacterium | reverse complement strand
TAATGCTTGCGCCCTTGGGAAGATATTCAACATCAGCGTGAAAAACAAGCTTTGACTTATAATCGACGGAGATTGTTTTTGTGTTTTTTATTGAAACATCCGGAATTTCAGGCTCATTTTTAATGCTGAATTCCGCTTCCTGCTGCGCAATTGATTCATTCGTTGCAAGTGTAAATTCGCCGTATGTATCTTCGTCGATTCTTTCAAATTCGTAATCATTGTTGCAATACCTAAATTCAGCATTATCGCAAAGAGGATTAATTGTTACCTGTTCTACTGTGTCGGGAACTTCAAACATTACATACTCGCCACTACCGGTGCCGCAATCATACCAATATTTTGTTGCTTCCGGAATATCAATTGAATCTGCTTTTGCATAAAAATATCTTGTTGAATCAAATTCGCCGACAAGAGAGAAATATATATTCATATCTCTTAAAGCTATGCAGTCAATTGATCCGCTGAATGTACTTTGAGGATACTGATAAACATTTCCGTCAGAGCCTTTATAGAAATATGTTTCCGTATTCGGGAAATTATTATCATATACATATATTCTTTGCTGACCGTTAATAACATCATACCTGATAAAGTTTACGGCATGTCCGCCTTCTCCGTCTTTTCTGAAACCTACCTGAAGGTTGCCCTTACCATCGTAATTGTGATTTCTTACATAAGAAACTACTTCATTCCAATCATAATCAATATCACTATAACCCATCAAATAATTGCAGCCGCCTGCAACTATCGACATATATGAATAAACGCCCTGCCTTTGCTGATAATAGCAAATCGGATCTTTAACAGATTTCTGTGATTTTAATGAATAAAGGCTGTTAGATAAAGTTATGCCGATTTTTGAGGAATCAAGAACACCTATGTAATAACCGGAGCTTGTTGACGACATACCAAAGCAATGTCCATATGGGGAATCTTCATCGCCGTAATTCGAAAAACTGTATGTTTCTTCGCCGAGATTATATTTATTGACAATCTTTGACCATACTGCATAAAGGACAGTGTTTGCATCAACATTGAATGCTCCGCCGGGCTGGTATTGAGCGGTTGTTGCCTGAGGGTTAGTTGACCATCCTGTAAATGTGTATCCTGTCCGGCTTGGAATATTTGTGGGTATGATTATTTTTTTCTGATCAACCTTTTTAACGGAATTCATTGAGCCGCTTGCTCCGTTTAAATTGAAAGAAATGGTATATACTTTTAATGGCGAAGCATTATAATGGATGTTTACTTCTTCCAAACAGTCATTACCACCCTCAATCGTTATATTTTTCCATTGAGATTCCGAACCGAAATAATAAATATCCTTCAAGTTGTAGCATTCACAAAAAGCCTCAAATTCTATTAATGTTACTGATGTCGGAATATAAATTGCCTCTGAATTACAGCGTTTAAAAGTGCATTCGCCGATTTTATTCATACCTTCAGGCAATGTAATAACACGGGCATTATTTCTGACAAAAGCTTCATCGGCAACAAAAGTTACTCCGTCTTGAACGAAATAATATTCTGATTTGTTTTTTTCTGCTGTTATTAATTTCCCGTTTATATATAAAGATCCATTATCCCATTTTGAAGAATCATTATAATATTGTGTATCAATGAATGCTGCTCCGCCTATTTTTTTAACATTTTCAGGAATATGAATATTTGCTAATTTTCCACAATCTCCAAAAGCAGAATATTCAATTACGGTAACCGTGTCCGGAAGATTAGCATTGCTTAACGATGAACAATATTCAAATGCATACATATCTATTTCTTTTAATGTTTGAGGAAATGTTATGTTCTTCAATGACCGGCATCCATAAAAAGCACAAAAACCAATTTTTGAAAGCTTATTTGGCAAATTAATGCTTTCAAGTGATTCACAATCAAAGAATGCACTGGCCCCGATTTCCGTAACATTATTTCCCACAACAACTTTTTTTAACGAGGAACACTGTGCAAACGTAGATCCCTCTATGGATTTTATGTGATCATTTAAAATTATTGTTTCCAAATTATTACAGCCATAAAATGCCTCCCTAGCAATACCTTTTATGTTATCAGGCACGGTGTAAGATGCACCCATTTTTTCTGTATCAGCAGCTAACAGAAAGTTGCCGAAAATAAAAGTACTTCCAGACCAGTTATTGCGATTTTCATAAAAAGCTGTATCGTAAAAAGCCGAGTATCCCAAATGCTCCAGAGTTCCTTTATAACTTATTGAAGCGAGATTTTCACACAATTTGAAAGCGCCATTACCGATACTTATTACGCTGTTTGGAATGGTTATGCTTGTCAGACCAGTGCACCATAAAAACGCATAATCGCCGATAGTTGTTACGCTGTTTGGAATGGTTATGCTTGTCAGACCGGTGCAATCGGAAAACGCAGAACTGCCGATGGCTGTTACTCCATTTGGAATGGTTATGCTTGTTAGACTGGTGCAGTTTTCAAACGCATAATCGCCGATAGTTGTTACGCTGTTTGGAATGGTTATGCTTTCAAGCTTGTCGCAGCCTGAAAATGTTCCGTCTTTAATATCAGTTATTCCGTTTCCAGCATTTACTTTTTTTACCGAACTATTTTCAAATGCATATTTCTCAATACTTTTCACCGAATTCGGAATTATAATCTCAGCAAGATTTGAAGTGTCGGAAAAAGCATGATATGAAATCTGTACAACAGAAGACGGAATTGAAAACATTGATGATGTTTTTTGGATGGGATAAAGTAACAATTGAGTTTTTGCTTTATTGTAAAGAATTCCATTTTCCGAATAATATGAATTGCTTGAAGATGAAACATTTATTGTTTTTAAGTTTTCTGAATTTGTAACAAATCCATCTTCAATCATAGTTACAGATGAGGGAATGTTAATTGTTTCCATTTTATTGCAATAATAAATTGCATTGTGATTTATTCTTTGAACACCTTCTGAAAATGTTATTTGTGACAGGTTATTACAGGAATAAAAAGTATAGAAATCAATCTTTTTTACAGTTGACGGAACAGTAAAGCTCGTTAATGGTGATCCTTTGGGAAAACAAATAATTTCAGATTTATCTTTATTATAAAGTATGCCTGAAGAATCTGAAGAATAAAATTGGTTTTTATTCGAAACAGTTATTGTTTTAAGATTTTCACAATAAATAAAAGCAGTTCTGCTAATTGATGAAACAGAATCAGGAATAACAATTTCTGTATATTCACTGCTTTCGAAAGCTGTGCTGGAAATACCTTTCACTATGTATCCATCAATTGTTGTCGGGATAACAACTCTGCTTCCTTGAACATAGCACAGTTCAATTACTGCACTGCCGTCATTTTTTTTCGAAATCCAATAACCCGAATTATCTGCTTCTGCCGTCACCGTACCAAGAGATAACGGTGCGGTTTCAAACAAAAAAAGAATTGCCATGGCCAACACCAGAATTTTTTTGAATGGTTTAGTTGATAATTTTGCTTTCATATTTAATTTTTGCCTCCTTAATGAAATCTTTAATATTTTCATCCAATTCAAGCTTGGGTGAATCTTTTATTTTCCAAGCCAAATCAGATGTTTTTGATTTAATAAATCCCAACCTGTTTTCAAGTAAAACAACTTCGTTTGCGCAATATTGAGCGCTGTTTTCATCTCCTCTCTGATTGAATATTGAATACAGCGAAATTAAATTATTCGCAAATCTGTTTACAAGATCAATGTCATAAGGAGCAAGATCCATTGCTTGCTTTTCGATATTAATATATTGTTCCGCCTCACCGCGGGATAACATAAAATTTGCAACGCATGAATAAGCAAATGAAATATGTTTATTTCTATTAAGAATTTTTTCTGCAACAACATATTGTTCTTCGGCAGATGTCAATTCAGAAAGCAACTCCTGTTGTGATGTTGTATAATAGGGATAAACAAATAAGGCTATTTCATTTTTATGGAAATATGCTAAAAAATCCGCAAATGAAAAATAAGCAGAAAAAATTGCTATTGCACAACATGATAAAATCAATTTCATTTTACTGTGTTTAAGTTCAATTTCTTTTCCGCTTGAAAAATCAATTGTCAACAAAAGAACAAAGATCAAAATAAGATATTGAAAATCAAAGTCAAAAAATGCATGTGCACAAAGTGAAAAAATCAACACTTTTTCACATCGATTTGTTGCCGGAGATAACAACAATTTCGCAAGTGAAATTATAACCGCCAATGTCGGAATCCATCCTACATCCAGCATCATCTGAAGTAATTCATTATGAATACACCGTACGGTATAAACACCGGTCTGAAATTCACTCTGCGTATAATAATATCCAAGATAACCAAGTCCAAATGGATGCTTTAAAATAACCGGAAGCGCATCTTTATAGTAAAGCACTCTGCCAAGTAAAGTGCTTTCGCTCAAAGAACCGGTAAGGAATCTGCCGACTGTATAATAATTCCCCGTTGCGGAAACATAAATAAAGGCTCCGACTATTCCGAAAAAAAATATTGCTGCAAGAGAAATTTTTATCTTCTTATTCTCTGCAAAGATAATAACGACCAATATTGTGATTCCTGTTATCACAAATGCAATTCTGCTACCGCTCTCAAGAATTCCGAAAATCAATATCGAGAGAGTAATAGCAGAACAAATAAATTTTTCATAATAAAATGAGGAAACAATTATTCCGCATATCAGAAAAGCTGCAAATGAATTCGGATACTGAAAAAAGCCTCCGAGTCTTCCTGCAACAGTAAAATATTCCTTCAATGGTGTTATAAGATGCAGAAGAAAAGAAACAACAGTCATAATGCATCCTGATATCGGCACGGAGCAAAGAACTGCTTTTCTTTCTTTAAAATCCATCTGCATAACAGCAATCATAAAAAGGAAAACCGGAAAGAATTTTATAAATCCGAGAAAGCTCATTCCTTTATCAATTGCCCAGAACGAAACGATTCCAAATGCTGCAACACAAAGAAAAACCGATATGGAATATAAATTGACATATATGTTGAGCTTTTTATTACATTTTGATTTTTGACAGATAAACACAAGGAGCAATACTGTGGCTATTGCCGAAGTGAAAATGTGAAATCCACCAAATATAAAAGAAAACAACACAAATCCGGGAGCGAAGAAGCCATATTCGCAAAAGAAGGATTTAATTTTATTTTTCAACATAATTATCCCTTTCTGCAAAGTATTGAAGAACATTTGCAGCGGCATCAATTGCCTTATTGCTTTGTGCGG
Source organism: Acutalibacteraceae bacterium (assembly GCA_045641485.1). Lineage (GTDB taxonomy): Bacteria > Bacillota > Clostridia > Oscillospirales > Acutalibacteraceae > DTU089. The sequence continues at coordinate 10,254 of JAZUHA010000095.1, read as the reverse complement.
CAGCCTCTTTCATAATGCAAATTATCGCATACGGAAATGCACTGTCAGCTGAGAATCCAACAAACAATGATGAACTTCTTTCTCCTTTGTTTTGCGCAGTTCCCGTTTTCCCCGCAATCGGGAGATCGTGAAATCGCTGAATTCCGTAATATTCAAAAACATTACTTCTCATCATTTTTTTAAGCTTCATGCAGTCACGAGTGTCAATTGAAATAGAAAAATCCTTACAGGGACTGACTCCATCATTTGCAATAGTGCTGATCATATACAGATAATGAGCAGGATTTATTCTTGAAGATGCCTGACCAATACATGACCACGCAAAATCAGTATCATCAATATGCGGATTGAAAACACTTTTTGAAATATTGATGCCGTTATATCTGAATTGACGGTTAAACCCAAGTTCACTTGCAGTATTTCTCATGTTTTGTTCTCCAAGAGATAATGCGAGCTTACCGTAAAAGCAATTGCACGAATATCCAAAAGCCTTGTTGATATCAACAATGTTATGAGCATATTGACAGGAAACATTACCGGAAAGATAATCACTTACCCCGGTACAATCGTATTCGAGATTACTATAATCTTCCAGATTTTCAATTGTACAAAGAGTTGTTACGATTTTCATTGTTGAGCCGGGCATATACTGTCCGAATAAAAATTTATTGTTTTCAGAATTAAAATTCTCTTCAGAAATTCTATTACCTTTTTCAACCGAAACACAACATTCAAGTTTACCGGTCTTATAATTGCAAACTGCTATAACGCCATCATATATTCCGAGAGATTCGTAAGCAATTTCATTTGCATATTGATCAATTGTTACACTTATATTTCCTTTTGAACAACCTGAAAACATAAATGTGATAACAGAAATAATCAAAATAACTATTTTTGCATATTTCATAAATAATCACCTTTGAAGGAAAAACGCCAAATCAATTAATCGGTTTTTATGTTAGAATTGTTTTTAAATCCTAAATTATTATCCATTGTATTAAGTGCATAATTAATGCACTGATTAATCAACTCGCTGCGGCTGATTTCGTTCTTTTCTGATAATTCATCAATTTTATCAAGCATATCCTGGTCAATCCTGATTGATATCTGCTGTTTTTTATATGCCTTGGGGATAAAGAAGTCCATTTTGCACAACCTCCGCATTTAAAATACTCTTTTATATTATATATTGTTTTTTTTTACATTTATAGGATTGAAATTGTGATTTATAATTATCACATTGCGTTAAAATACGGCGTTTAAATTCGGCGTTATTTTGTGTCCGATAAAGATCATCACGAATGCCGTTATCCGATTTGCGGGAATTAAATCAATCGTAATTCGTCCTTTCAACTCAATCATCTCCCTGCGTCAAAAGTAATCTGTTTTTGTGATTACATATTAACACCGGAATGAGATGCGTTTTTGTTTCCTTCGCAGGCGGTAACTTTTTCGGCGCAAGCGGGAAGATATGAGCTTTTTCTGTTGAAATATGCCGGTTTTTCTGATATACTTGCAAAAAAAAGAAAGGAACAGATCCCGATAATATGAAAATTGCAGTTTGCGATGATGAAAAAATCAGCCTTGAAGCCGTTGTAACATATATCGAAGATTACTGCGCAGAGAGAAAATCAAGCCTTGAATATGAATGCTTTTCGAATTACCATGATCTTGAGCCGAGAATAGATGAATTTGATTTTTTCGTTATGGATTATCAGACTCCCGAAATCGACGGGCTGACCTTTGCAAGAAAAATCAGAGAGGTTCACGGCGAACAGAAGGCAATTATATTTGTCACTTCGTTCAGCGAAATAGTTTATGATTCATTTGAGGTCAGAACTCACAGATTTCTTGTTAAACCGCTCGATAAAATGAAATTCTTTGAAGCTATAGATTCTTTTATGAGCACCAATATGTGTAACCCGAGAATTGCGATTAAATCCGACGGAGAAACAGACGTTCTGAACATAAACGATATTCTGTATGTTGAGGTTGACGACAAAGAAACCGTTTTTTATACTGCCGAAAACCAATATATAAGCAGAATGACGATATCTTCCGTTGAGGCTGAGCTGATCCCTCACGGATTTTTCAGAATTCACCGTTCCTTCCTGATAAACATGAAAAAAATCAGCAGATTCGATAAAACCTCCGTTATGTTTGAAAACGGCGAATCCGTTCCTATAAGCAAAAGGAATTATTCTGAATTCTGCAAAAAATATCTGAACGAATAAAAAAGAGGTCGGATGAAATCATCCGACCTCTTTCTGCTGAATATTTATTTTTGTTTTATCTCGGGTATCAATCCGAATAAATTTCTGAAAAACGATATCAGCAAATCGAAAAATCCGTGCTTGACATAAACGGTTTCCGTTTTTGATTCGGCAATAAGCTTTCCGCTGCCGTTAAATGCTCTGCATTGAATTGTGTAATCGTTTGTCGGTTTTGAAACCGTATAGGATGCACCGGAAGCTACCTTATCGCCGTTATAATACCAGAAAACAGATGCATCATCCGGCAATATTCCGGCGGCGAAGAATGTAACAGTTTGTCTGCATTCGATATTCCTGCTTTCCCGGTAGCCCTCTATTTCCAGCTCTGGTTTTGAAACGCAGACATTGCATTGAGCAACGCATATTCCGTCAATGAATGCATAAATAACCGTTTCTCCGTTTTCTTTTCCGAAAACGGTTCCGTCTTTATCAATTTCGACAACAGAGGGATCCGAAACGCTGTAAGATACGACTTCACCGGGATTATGAACAAACGAAACTTTGATTTTCTCGCCTGCAAGAACATTATATTCTTCCTGCCTGAATCCCGAATGGTCGGTTGCCATGGCGAATTCGCTGAAATGAGGAACGGCGAGCCCGATAAAACCATTTTCAAGAGTAATATCCTTGAGATAATATGAGAAATAGATTTCGTCTTCTCCGTCAAAATTATCATCAAACGGTTCCGAATACCAATGATAGATTTTAAACCGTTTTTCAGCAGCAAAAGAAGCGGCATCCGTTTCAAAAATCTTATTTCCCTGTTGATATTTCACAATACCGTTTTCAATCGAAACATCCGAAAATTTAACCGAAGATACTTCGGGAAATTTATCGAGAATTCCCTGACATATCATATTTGAAAAATCATCAGAAGCCTTGATTTTAAGGCTTACGGTTCTTCCGGGAAGCGGCTGGACTGCCCCGAATCTGTTGCTGATGCTTATGTTCATATCCTCAAATATATGAGTTATGTCCTTGTTATAGAATCTGCTGTTGATAATCTGCGATTTGGCTGAATCCGTAATATCCTCAACCGTAACATCCGGCGATCCGCTGACCTCAACATTTCCGGATTCTTCCGGCAGATCGGCATCGCAGTAAATAACTTTGACTCTTCCGTCATCGGTTTTGAGAGTGTAATAAACGGTTCCGTTAAACTCAATATTCATCTTCAGCCATTCCGCTCTTCCGGAATCATAATTCACGGTTTGAGCGGAGCTGTTTTTAAAAATGTCTTCAGCGCAGTAAACAACGGATTTCGGGAAATCAACGGATAAAATTGAAGAATCGGCAAACGCTTTTGAGCCGATATATTTGAGCCCGTCATTGAGTATCAGAGATTCGCATTCAACGCCTCTGAATGCGCCTGAAGAAATAAGGACTGTTCTTGAGTTTGTTTTGCCATTGAAAACCTGATGGATATTCTCATTAACAGCCGTGATGAGATATCTGTTGCTTTTATCAAGATAAAGAAGTTTGCTATCGTAATTTCCTGCATTGTTATAAAACTTCGTATTTCGGAACGCATTTTCTCCGATATATGTAATATTATCTCCAACATCTATTTCTTCCAATGCCGTGCAGTTTTCAAACGCTCCTTCGCCAATAAAGAAAATTGAATCATAAATAGTTATTTCTTCAATTTCGCAGCCCTCAAGCATATAAGCCGGAATTTCAGAAACGGTTTCGGGAATCTTAAATTCTTTCAACTTAACGCAGTCTGCAAAAAGGTAATCCGATATTTTCGTTATATTTCCGTCAAATTCAACATTTTCAAGACAGCTTCTCAAATCAGCCCAAGGAATCGTTTCGTATGAATAATTATACATTTTTCCATATCCGCTGACAGTAAGAAGCTTTGCCTTTTCATCAAAAATTCCCGTCAGATTATCTCCGCATAAATAGCCGGAATAAACAATATCTGCCGATAAAAGAATATCGTTTCCGCTTCCGAAGCTTTGGCTTTCTGTCAACTCAAGCCATTCGCTTCGTTTTCCTTTATATTCAACGCTTTCAAGATTTGTGCATCCCGCAAAAGCGTTCTTTTTGACCGATTCAACGCTTTCCGGTATCGTTATCTTTCTGATATTTTTGCAATTTTCAAAAGCATTTTCGGAAATTATTTTTATGCAATCGGGGATAACGCAGTTTTCTGCCGCATAACACGGAGCTCTTTTAAGAAGAATATCATTGCCTTCAATCAAAAAAGATTCGGTTGAAGAAAATTTTGAATTGCCCCGGTTGACAATAATTTCCGCAAGGCTTACGGTATCTTTGAAAGCCGATCCGTCAATGCTTTCAATTGATGTTCCCAATGTGATTTTCTGAACTTTTCCGCATTCGGCAAATGTTTTTTCATTGACAGCGGAAACGCCGTTTCCAACAGAAATGCTCTTGAGTTTTTCACAGTTTCCGAAGGCATAATCGCCCAATTCAATAACGCTGTCGGGTATGCAGATTGATTCAAGCGAATTCAGCCCGTAAAAAGCATAATCGCTTATTTCCGTTATTTCGCCGTTAAAAGAAACGGATGTTATTTTTTCTCTGAACGGATACCACGGCAATTCCGTTTCGGATACATAGTCAAACATATCACCGTGACCGATTATTTCAAGTTCTCCGCTGTTTTCATCAAAATTGCTTCTGATATATTCACCGCAAAGAGAACCGAAAGAAACCTCGGCATTTCTGAAACAATCGTTGCCTTCTGATATGTTTTCATCGGTATTAAACGCAGTCCATTCATTTGGGGTGCCGATAAAATTAACCGTTTTCAGAGATGAATCCCAGTTGAATGCATTAACTTCAATTGTTTCCAATGTGTTATAAACGGTAACGCTTTCGAGGAATTTGCAATTTTCAAAAGCGGTCGAAGAAATTTTTTTGACACTTTTAGGAATAACAATATCGGTAAGACCGCTTCCGGAAAAAGCTCCGGAACCGATTTCGACAACACTTTCCGGGATGTCTATTTTTCTCAGCTTGTCGCAGCACGAAAAAGTATACCATTCAATTTTTTTCGGCTTTCCTCTTATAATAATTGACTCAAGACCCGTATTGCAAAATGCGTATTCGCCGATTTCCGTCACACTTTCCGGCAAATCGGCTTTCGTTATTTTGCGGCAATCGCTAAATGCATGACCTCCGATTGTTTTAAGTGAGGACGGAACATTATTCAGTTCAAATTCCGAACATCCGCAAAATGCATTCCAACCAATTGATTCAACCGAATCAGGCAACTTCTCTATTTTCAGATTTTTGCATTTAAAAAAAGTTTCCTGATTAATACACTTTATTTTTTCGGGCAAAACCAGTTCGCCGAGTGAAGAACACCCTTCAAAGCAACCGCCTTCAATTGATTCAATCGATTGCGGCAATGAAATTTCAGATAAATTGCTGCAATTACGAAAAGCGCCGTATTGTATTTTTTTCAAAGTTTCCGGCAAGGTAACTTTTCTCAAATTTATGCAGTTTTCAAATGCGCTGAATCCGATGCTTGTAATATTTGATTCTACAACAATTTCGACAATTGAATTTTTGTGTTCATTCAGCAAACTGTATATATCGGAATTTTCGTTAAACATCTCGCCTTCGCCGGAAACAGTCAGCACGCCGTTCTCGCTTAAACGCCATGTGATATTTGTGCCGCTGTCGATTTCACAAAATACAGATCCGTCATCATCGGCAACCGCAATTCCGGACACCGCCGAAATCATAACAACAAATATAACAAATATGGTGATAAGCGTTTTGCTTCGTATCATATTAATATTTTTCATTAATTGCACCTCATAACAACGCCGTAACTTCGTAATTTTCCCCTTTTAAAGATGTTGTATTGATATTTTCGATCAAATCAGCATTTACGCCATAGAGCGTTAACAATGCGCTTTCTGTTTTTTGAAGATTAATTGATTCTCCGCTTCTGAATCTTATATCATAGTTTCCCTGGACTTTTCCTGAACGGTTGATGACTTTAACACTAACCGTTGAATAATCGTCAAATCTGATTTCTGAATTTCCCGATAAAACAGCAATTCCATCATTTTCAGAAAATATGGATGAATCTATACTTGAAGCTGCTTGAAAACTTTCGCCGGTTGATTGGCCTTCTGCATAGCATCCTACAAATGTTTTCATAAAACTTCGGCAATAGCCGGAATTCACTTCGTTTCTGAATCCGACCACCGCATCGGCACCTGCGCCGGTAAAGGCTTGAGCAAAGGAATAATCTTCTTTTTTATCATTTCCAAATGCATTGCAGCACTGCATAAAAATAATTTTATCATTCAGACCGTTTTTTCCGTAACTGTTTTCAAAAAGAGATGGAAAGACCCAGTAATATGAATATCCGTCATATTGAACAACGGCGATTCTGCCGTTTAAAAGATCATCGGCGTAAATGTTTCTGTTTTCATCGGTCACTTTTTCCGTCAGACACATAACCGGCGAATTCCGATAAATTGCTCCGTGACCGCAAAAGCAAACAACATCATAAGATGGTTTTATGTTCTTTATATCGGAAACAGTAACGGCATCATCAATATGCGTATACATCTGTTTTTTTCCCCATATATTTACACATGAAGAATCATCATTTCCATCATAAAAAAATCTTCTGTATGTCTGATCGTCAGACGGATAATTGAACGAATAGAGCACAAGCGCTTTTGAAATTCCGCAATCGTCGAATTTCCGCATTGTTTTTTCATCAACAAACATCTGCGACGGGCGTTCTGATTCATCAATATCCTCCCTGCAGTCCGAAAATTCTTCCGAAGCGATTCCCCCCTGAACACCGTTTAAATATGTGAACCAATATATTCCCAGACTTTTCGTAAACGAGCCGATCAATCCGTTTTCTTTCAGATTATTAAGGCTGTCATATATATTTTTACTTTCGGAGAGATTCTTTTCAACCAGTTTCATTTCGTTGAGCTCCAATTGAGAAAACGAAGAATACCACACATCAACGCCAAGCTCTGCATTCGCATTTCCGAATGCCAAACAGAATCTGCTATGCTCGTTAATTGCGTGCGAATTCTCTGCATAAGCATCGAAATCATACGTTTTTGAAAACAGGCGGGCGAAGAAAATAAAAATTCTTTCGATGAAATTCAGGCCGTCGGCTTTTCGGCTTATTGCAACATCAACGGAAACCGATTTGATTTCATTCGGTTTCATTTCGCCTATTTCCGTTTGCATGGATTTATTGTTTTTCAGAACAAGGTCATCGGAGCTTAAACTGATCGCTGTTCCTCCGATGCTGTTTTCACTTATGTTTTTTACCGTAACAGTTAAATGTGCGGTGTCATTGAATTTATATGATTCTTTATCGGCTTGAATTGAAATCACAAATTTCGGTTTTTCAAGAGCGGACACATTTATTCCGGGATTTACGAAAGCAAAAAGCAAAATAAAACATAAAACCCCGGCGATGATTTTCCTGAATGTATTCATATTTTTCCTTTCTTGCCTATTTGAATAGTTTTACCAGAGCATTCAGCAGCCTTTTTATTCCGTTTTTTACTCCGTCATTTCCGGTCTCAATATCTTTCTTATCCGGCATATTCCATGTTTCCGACATAATTCCGAATTTAACAAATAATCCCGGATTATATGTTTGGGAATAATTTATCTCTTCCGAAGATAATCCCGAAGAATAAAAATAACTGTTTGTGTCGGCGGAATAAATATAATCCGGCATATATTTTTCAATGATAACATCCGAAACAGGTTCTATTGATTCGCCGTATAAAAGCATCAGAACTTTTTTTCCGAAGACATTGCAGGCAGAAAAAGCAGACCAATTATATCCGCTCATTGCTATGCTTTTTCTTACATTTTTATTTTCATCATTAATAAAAATCATAACATTTTTATTTACTATTGAATCGCCTAATGTGATTGCATTTGTGTCACAAAAACAGATTAATTTTAAATTCGGGCAATTGCTGAATGCGTTGGATTTGATGCATTCAACATTTTGACCGATATATATTTCTTCAAGCCCCGTGCAGCCATCAAAAGCATATTCACTGATTGTTTTTACACTTTCCGGAACTGAATACACTTTTTCATTTCCGCTGTAACTAATTAAAATTCCGTCCGAAATGTTTTCGGCGAAATCAGAAAAAACAAGCATTGAGCTTGATAAAATAATTACCGCTGCCATAAAAAGAGAAACTATTTTGCTTATTTTCATTTTTTTATCTCCTGATCAAATATCAAACCTATTTTGATGGAAAAGCAATGATCGTCGCACGAAAGAATAACATTTCCGTTATATTTTTCGGCAACCTTTTTTATGCTTTGGATGCCGAATCCATGGTTTTTCTTATCTGATTTCGTAGTCTTTATTTCATTGTTTTTTATTTCCGCTTTTTCTGCAACCGGATTTGTGATTTCAATTATTACCGCTTGCTTTTTTTCGTGTGCTTCAACCCTTATAACCGCATTTTCAATATTTTTGCATGCCCGGATCGCATTATCAAGCGAGTTTGAAAGAATAGTGCACAAATCGCTGTTTTTAATTTTATCCGATGGAATCGTCCCTGAAAAATCAATTCTGATTCCGTTTTCCGATGCGGTGTTGTTTTTATCGGTCAGTATTGCATCGGCGAGATAATTTCCGCTGCTGAAACCGGATTTTGAAGCTTCGAGATTTCCGGTTAAATCTTCAATATATTCCGCCGCTTCATCATATCTCCGATTTTTTATAAATGTGTTGAGCGAAAAGAGATTATTTTTGTAGTCATGGCGAAATTTTCTCAGCTCATTATTATTTTGAATAGTCTTTTCATAAAGCTTCAGCTCCATTTCGAGCTGCATTTCCGCTTCTTTTTTGCCGATTGAACTTTTGGCATAACTGTAAAACATGTATATAAGACTGAAGCACACAAGACCTGTTGAAATAACATTCAGAATCAACGACAAGATTTTGCTGTTTGAGAGCCCGTCTTTTGTAAATTCGCCTGCATAGAAAGCGGAAAACTCAACAAAGAAAAAGGAAATATAAACCGCTGCCGGGAGATCATCACAGAAATTTTCCGGAATTTTTATTTTTGCTATGTTCTTTAAAAATATAAAAGCGAAAATAATCAAAAGATAGATTATGCAGTAAATCCCGGACGAAATAATTACGGAGGATTTGCTGTTATCCAAAAACGCCTCAAAGATATATTGAAAATAGTCAATAAGCGCATTCATGGCAACGCTCGCAAAGAAAAAAGTCTTTCTTTTGCGCGGAACAAAAAGTGTGTAAGGGAAAATATAAAGAAGCAGGCAGGCTGCAGAGGTAAAGTCATAAGCGTCAATCGGTTCGGGAACGAAAATATTTATCAATACGATTATGACCGCAAATATGCAGCCGAAAGCAATAGCCGGAAGCTTATTGCTTCTCATTTTGTATCCGAGAAAGAAGCCGAAAAACAATGCAATGTTTATGCCCATCAGCAAGGCATTAAAAATATTTAACAATCCGTAAATTTCCATATTTTTCCCCTGATTATTTTTGTGATTTTCCATTAAAGCTCTGACAACCGCAACAGTTTTAACCTGTATTCTTTGGGATTCCGGATTGGTCTGCGTTTTGAATCCGGTCGGCACAGCAGGATTATGCAACACTTTCATATAATCTCCCATTTTGATTATATCTGAATCAATTTTTTTGTCAATATAATTATGCTTGTTTGAACTTTCAGTATAAGATGAAATAAATATTGTATTCTCTAATTAAAAGAAAACATATAGCAGCATTAATTCCGTCTTGCCGAAGAAAAAAATATAGAGAATCACATTTCCGCTTTTTCAGTTCCGACATTTTTTTCGGAAGTTTTTCAACAAAAACGGATTTGAGCGGCACTTCGTAACCGGTTTATGAATTTTTAATCATCCGCAGCAGAAAATCCGCCGCCTTTCCAATGAAAGACAGCGGATTTTTGCAATGGGTTTGTTTATTTTATACCGTTTTCAT
>JAZUHA010000094.1:0-2712 GCA_045641485.1 Acutalibacteraceae bacterium | reverse complement strand
CATCAACTTGGAAAGAATAAGTTCTTCTTTTGGCTCGTCGGAGGCAGTCAGCTTGTAATAGCCGTGCCTGACACGTTCAATATATCCCTGCTTAAAAAGCGTATAAACATCCTGTTCTTTCAGTCCGGCAGAAATGAAATCGGATTTCTTTGCAATTTCTCCGACAGTATTAAAAACTTTATTTACAATATCGTGCTTACTCAAACCGCCACCAACTTTCTACACGCAGTATTTGCATTATGCGTGTTTATATTATAATAGATTGTTCCCTAAAAAGCAAGAGGTTTACCACGCTTTTTGAAAATATTGCGTGTAAAATTTGAAAAACATGTTGCAATTTTCGATGAAAGACGCTATACTATCAGTGTAGTAATACAGTATGAATCCACTTGCTACGATTCCTGTTATCACCTCTGATAACGAAATGATAACAGAAGCTTTTTTCGCCGGAATAATGCGGATAAACTGTGAAATCAAAGTAACGAGCAATAATTCAAACAAAATAACCAAAGCAGAATTGTTTAAGCCTCGTTGAGTGGGAATAAAAAATATATCTTTTTTCAGTAACTTTAAAAGCCTTGAAATTGCCGTTTTTCGGGAGTTTCAAGGCTTTTGCTTTATTTAATAATAAACAAAAACAATAATGCCGAACAATATTGATTTTCTCACAAATTTGTGCTAAATTGGGCGTAACATGAAGACATTCTGGAGAAAGGAACAGAAATAACACGAAATTTCGGTTTGTTCAGCAGATATTAAATTCGGTGATGTAATATGAAAGAGAAAAAAGCAGTTGTGCATTCGCAGATTAAACCTTGCGGCGGTGTGCCGGCATTGTATGTAAACGGCAAAGTTTTTACTTCCGTTGCGTATATGACATATCTTGAAAAATATAATTGTTACGCCGATTTTTCAAAAGCGGGATATAACTTTTTTTCTGTTCCCGTGCTGTTTTCCGGCAGGTGGGTAAGTGCGACTGACGGCTTTACTCCGTTTAAAAAAGGAATTTTCGATGTTAAGAATAAGCCGGATTTTTCTTTATTTGATGAAACAATGGATAAAATTTTATCCGTAAACGGTAATGCTTTTGTTATTCCCCGTGTTAATATGAGTATGCCCGTTTGGTGGGAAAAGGAAAATCCGGAAGATGTTAATATAAAACATGACGGAACTGTCTGCCGGGAATTGTTATATTCGGAAAAATACCGTGCGGATGCCGAAAAGATGCTTCGTCAATTTGTAAAGTATGTAAGCGGTTCAAAATATGCTTCCCGTATTATCGGCTATCAGATAGCGGGCGGAAATACGGAGGAATGGTTTCATTTTGATTTAAACGGCGGGTGCTGTAAAAATGCCGAAAAGTATTTTGAAAAATTTCTTTCGGAAAATTATCCGGAATTAAAATATAAAGGTCTGCCGGATTTGAACATTTTAAATAAACATCAGAATTATTTTAAAGATAAATATCTTACTTCGTATCTTGAATTTGCAAGCAGTGCCGTGGCGGATAACATTTTGCATTTTGCTTCTGCCGTAAAAGAGGAAACGGAAGGTAATCTTGTTGTCGGCACATTTTACGGCTATTCTCTTGAAGTTACAAATCCGCTTTGGGGTACTCATTCGCTTCATAAATTGCTTAAAAGTCCGTATATAGACTTTTTATGTTCGCCTAATTCCTATTTGGGTTTGCGTGCGTTTGACTATGACTGTATCGAGATGTACCCTGCGGATTCCGTGCGTTTTCACGGTAAGATGTGCTTTCAGGAATGTGATATAAGAACTCATTTAACCGTTCACCTTCACGAAAAAGATTCTTTATATGACCCCGAAAACATACTGTCTGCCTCTGTATGGGACGGGCTTAAAACAAAAGAGGAAGCCGAAAACGCCGTTAAAAAGTCGTTTGTTCGCCAATTTGTTAAAGGTAACGGTCTTTGGTGGTTCGATATGTGGGGCGGCTGGTTTTCCGAATGCGGTATTTTAAAGCAAATGTCCGATTACCGCACACTTTATGCCGAAAGTCTTACAAAAGAAAGCCGAAAGTCAAATGCGGAAGTTGCGCTTTTTGTTGACGAAAGCGCATACAGATATCTTACCGCCCGTGAATTGAGAGATGCCGTGTATAATTTGCGCAAAAACCTCGGACTTGCGGGTGCGCCTTACGATATATATGATGTTTTTGATTTTAAAGATGTTTATAAAAATTATAAAGCGGTGATTTTTACATCTTCCGTCAAAACGGATAATATGAAAAAAGCAATTAATCTGTGCAGATATTTTAATGTGCCGTATATAAGCCCTACGGCTGTAAAACCCGGTTTTACAACGGCGGAACTTCGTGAATTTTTTAAGACAAACGGCGTTCATATTTATTGCGAAACAGATGATATTGTTTATATAAATGAAAGTTATGCGGCGATTTGCGCCGTAACAGACGGCGAAAAAATAATAAAACTCAAAAATAAATGTGAAATAAAAGAACTTTTAACGGACACTGCGGAAAGTTACTGTTCTTCGGAAATTAAAAAAAGTATGAAAAAAGGGGAAGTGGCGGTTTTTAGTTTTTAGTTTTTAGATTTTAGTTTTTAGCCCGGATAACCGGCAGTTTATTCTCCGATATTTACCCTTTTTTCAGTGAGGAATTAGGAATGAGGAGTGAGGAATTTCGGGGCACTGCGTGCCGATTATATATTACTTTATGAATAACAGGCA
>JAZUHA010000093.1:0-20091 GCA_045641485.1 Acutalibacteraceae bacterium | reverse complement strand
CATAACCATAAATGTTACGCCGAAAAGAGTATCGGGACGGGTCGTGTAAATCTTAAGAGTTTCGTCTGTGCCGTCGATTTTGAAGTTTACAAAGGCACCTGTTGATTTACCTATCCAGTTTACCTGCTGAAGTTTAACATTCGGAAGATAATCTACGGTTTCAAGCCCCTGCAAAAGTTTGTCGGCATATTCGGTTATGCGAAGATACCATACATCTTTTGATTTCTGAACTATATCGCTGTGGCATATATCACATTTACCGCCCTGTGAATCTTCGTTTGAAAGAACAACCTTACAGGACGGGCAGTAGTTTACAAGCGTTTTGTCACGGAATGCAAGACCTTTTTCAAACATTTTAAGGAAAATCCACTGAGTCCACTTATAGTAGCCCTCTTCCGTTGTGTCGATTACCCGTGTCCAGTCAAAAGAAAAGCCTACATTTTTAAGCTGATTTGAGAATTTTTCTATATTCATATCGGTAACCTTACGGGGGTGAACGCCTGTTTTAATGGCGTAGTTTTCCGTAGGAAGACCGTAAGCATCAAAGCCTATCGGGAAAAGCACATTATATCCCTGCATTCTTCTTTTTCTTGATACAACCTCAAGTCCGGAATATGCCTTAATATGGCCTACATGCATACCTGCACCGCTCGGATACGGAAATTCTACAAGAGCATAGAATTTCTGTTTATCCGAATTGTCTTCTGCATGAAATACTCCGCTTTCCTCCCATTTCTTTTGCCATTTTTTCTCGGTCTCGGCAAAATCGTATTTCATATATATCTCCCTCTTTCTTATTTCAAAAATTCGTCAATATCCGTTTTTTGACCGTCGCTCCATAATCTTTCAAGATTATAGTATTCACGGGCATCCTTTAAAAACAGATGAATAACAATGCCTTCGTACTGCATAACAACCCAGCCGGTTGCTCTGCCCTCTATATGGTCGGGTTCTATGCCCGTTTCCTTGAGTTTGAATTCAACTTCGTCTGCGAGTGAACGGATATGTGTATTTGAATTTGCCGTTGCTATAACAAAGTAATCGGCAACTATTGTAAGTTCTTCCGTTTTAATAACCTGAATGTCAGTTGCTTTTTTGTCGTCAAGAGCCTTGACTGCTGTTTTTAATATTTCGTTGTTCATACTGTAATAGTCCTTTCTTTTTTTAACAGAATAGCGGCATCGTTATAGGCATGTATTGTGTCGGGGTGAACGGCTCTGCCCATACTGATTAAATCCTTTATTGTAAAACTTAAGCCCTCAAAAATTGCTTCGTCAAGAGAAATATCGGCTTTTTCACGCATTATTTCAATGCCGTCATAATCTCTGTCTGCGCTTATAAAATCGGCAATGAAAAGCACTTTCTGAAAGAGCGTCATATTCTCTTTTCCCGTTGTGTGATACCTTACGGCGTCAATTATATCTTTATCTTTTATGCCGAGAGTATGCTCTATATAATGAGCGCCGCAAATTGCGTGGAAAAGTTTCGGTGCATTGACTTCGCACTTAATAAGAGGAATGTTGTTTAATGCTATATAAGCGAACTGTTTATCCGTGGGAGTGTCTTTAAAAATATCGTGTAAAAGACCTGCCGTATATGCCTTCTCTTTATCTGCGCCGTATTTTTCGGCAAGATAGCGGGCGCTTTTTGCAACTTCAAGAGAATGGTTAAATCTCTTTTCGGTCAGCCTTTCTTTAATTATGCCGATGTATTCTTCGTCTGTCATTTGTACAACCCCTCCGATAAAATATAAGAATAAACATCACGCCCCAGAAAACGGGAAGCATCTTTGTTTTCTTTAATAAGCCGGCGAATTTCCGTTGAACTTATTTCAAAAGGCTTTATGCCGGAAATTATGTACTCATTTTCTTTAAGATTTAAAACTTCTTTTGCATATTCTTTCATTGTTCCGAGATATTTTAAATTGTCTGTTCTTGAAGCGGCAACGGGAATACACAACTTCAGAAGTTCTTCATATTTGTACCAGTTTTTAAACGAAAGAAACATATCGTCGCCCATAAAAAGATAAATAACCGAGTCGGGATGTTTTTCTTTTATATACGTGATTGTGTCAAAAGTAAAACTTTTTCCGCCGCGCTTTATTTCAATATCGCTTATTCGGGCATTTGTGTCTTTAAATGCAAGACGGCACATTTTCAGGCGTGAATTGTTATCTGCAAAACAACCGTTTTTAAAGGGCGAAGAGCAGGCGGGAATAATAAAACCTTTTTCCGCTCCGCAAATACTCATAAGTTGATTGTATAAAAGTACATGGCCTTTGTGAGGAGGGTCAAACGAGCCGCCGTAAACGGCAATTTTTTCGGGCAAGACAGTACCTCCGGTTAAACAAGTTTCATTTTAAGCATAGCAAATGCTCCGCCTATACTTGTAACTATTGTGACAACGATAAGAATACCTATACCCATTGTGGGGGAAGCGATAAGCGCAAGGCAACCGCATATAATCGGGAAAATCGAGATTTTCCAGTGATTTTTCAAGTACGAAGCACCGAGCGCACCGAAAAGTGCGGGAAGAACCTGGTCAAATGCAGGTTTTACAACAGAGCCTTCCGCCGTGATAAGCGGTAAAAATCTGCCGAAGCAAAGAACGCCTACGGCTATAACAATAGTTGTTGTAATAGAAGAAACGCCTATTGAAATAGTGGAAATAACTTCGCCTTCTTCACTTGTTGCACGGACTTTTGCGTTTTCCATGGCATTAAGACTGCACGGGAGTTTAAGGTTTGTTATGTTACCCGTAACAAATCCGAGGTACGAACCGCCTACACCGAGCATGGGAATATATGAAATGACTTCGACTATAGCGGTTGTCCAATAAAGCGGAACTATGGAAGCGCACGCTTTTGCTATTGTGCTTATGGGCGGCCAGACATTGTAAAACAAAGAAATTGCAAGGGGAACGCTTATTAGTACGCCTATACCCATAATGCATGAAATTCTTCCCCAAAAATGAACGGAATCAATATAACTTCTTTTTTTCATAACTTCCGCCTCCTTAATTCCACCATGTCCACTGAACTATGTTCTGCGGCAGATTTTGTGTGAGCAGAACGGAAACCGCCATGGCTCCGAACATGGAAACGGGCATTATAAACGGCTCGATTTTATTGAGTTTTAATTTTTTTGTAAGTGTCTCAAAAATAAGATAAATAATTACTGCACTGATAAGCGTTGCTATAGAAAGGAAACCCGCATCATCGGAGTGGTTTGCGGAACCGCCGTTAATCTCTCTTGCGATAAATGCGGCAATAATTCCTATAAAAGCCGCTGCGGCTATTGTGTCGGCAAGTTTTGAGTTCTTTTCGTTCTTATTTACGACTTTATTTACCTTTGATGAAATCTTTTTGCACAGTAAGGAAACAAGGAAAATGCCGAATAACATACCGATTGTCATAATCCAGGCAACGGCGGAAAAGTTCTCAATATTTGTAACTTCTGTGGAAATGGTACTTCCGTCTATGGCATCGAGTGCGGCTGTTGCGGCAACGGTTTCATACGCTAAATTACCTACGACCGAAAGCCTTATCCACGGCAAAACTATGCCGAGTGAGGAGGCAAGCACAATAACCGTTGCAAGAATGGAAATTGCCGGTGCCAATGTAAACAAAACGCTTGATGTTACGGTTTGCTTTAATGTTTCGGTTTTAATGCCGAGTTCTTTTGCTCTTTTCCAGGCTTTTATGATGAATAATAGCGATTGACCGATTACAAACGCTATTACCGCAAAAGCGAGGACATACATTAAAGGGCTTTCTTTAAAGTTTTCCATAATATCACATCACTTTTTTTAAAATACTTTTAAATTTTATCATTTATAAAGGAAAGTGTCAATAAATGAGAGACTTTTTTGTAAAGAGAATATTGCCGTTTTTTATGTCAATTACGCCGTAATTGCCGTTGCGGATGCTTCCGGGGTTGAAAATGTATATTCCGTCGTCATATTCCTCGTACTGTTCGTGGGTATGACCGAAAAGACCTACGGTACATTTTTCTTCGGAAACTCTTTGTTTTAAATGACCGTATCCGTATTTTACATACTCGTTATGACCGTGACAGGCGTATATTTTTATATTTTCAAATGTTCTTATGTCAAAGTCGGGAAAATCGGCGTAAAAGTCGCAATTACCTCTTAAAAGTATAAAAGCCTTTTTATCTCTGTAGTTAAAAGAAATATCTTCGGTGTCGTTGACTCCGTCACCCAAAAAATATACGACTTCCGCAGAAGGCTCCCGTTCTATTGCTTCGGTTACATTATAATTTGCTTTATGTGAATCGGAAAGAACAAGTATTCTCAAACATAGACACCTCCCGAAATGAATATAATATAATAATTATATATGAGAAAAGAGGTAAATACAATGGCTGATAACAAGAATTTGAGTGAAATTATAAAAAATGCGCTTGAAAACAGCAAAAACGGTGTTCCCGACGACGAGAAAAACATAAATGACTTTATAAATAACAATCTTAAAAAATCCGATGCGGAAAAATTAAAGGATATTTTATCCGACAGCGAAAGGGTAAATAAAATATTAAACAGCAGTGCGGCAAAGGAGTTGTTTAATAAATTCTACGGAGGAAATAAAAATGGCTGATTTTAATATTTCGGAGATACTCGGTTCGCTTTCCGAAGACGATATGAATAATCTGAAAAAAATAGCCGACGGACTTCTCGGTAATACATCGGGGGAAAAAGAAACCGAGCATAAAGAGGAAAAACGGGAAAACGGGAATTTTGATTTTAATTCGGCAAAACTTCCGGATATTTCGGTTTTGGAAAAACTTTTACCCGTATTAAATGCACTTAATACCAATGATGAAAGAACAAGGCTTATATCGTCTTTAAAACCGATGCTCTCGGGTGAAAGACAGAAAAAAGCCGATGAGGCGATAAAAATAATTAAACTTTTAACGGTAATTCCCGTTTTAAAGCAAAACGGGAATTTGTGAGGATAATATGAATAATTACAGTTATGATGAAATAATGAAGATGCAAAACGATGCCGTGCGCCGTGTGGAGGAAATGCAGAAAAAAGCACGGGAAGCGGCAGGACTTAACGAAAAAACGGAATATGAAAAAACTTATGAAAATACCCGTGAAGCACCGAGGAGGATTCCGATGCCTCCGGGGTACCTTACGGGTAATAATTCGGAAAAGACGAATATAAATAAAAGCGGAAATGAAAACAGTGTAAATAATTATAAATACAATACGAAAAATATAGGCTCTGTTCTTGATTTTTTAAAATCGGACAGCGATATTTCTCTTATACTGTCTCTTGTTCTTCTTTTATGGGAAGAACACGCCGACGAAACGCTTATTCTTTCGCTTTTGTATATTCTTACATAATTCAGTTGTTTACGCCGTTAAAGCCGTTTTCCTGCTGAAATTTGTCGATTTTGTCGATAACGCCCAAAAGAACTTCAAAGCCCGTGCCTACGGTTTCTTCGGAAAATCTTTCCGGCATATCACGCCATGTGTGATAATAATAAGTAAGAACGGGATTTTGAGCGGCGAATGTAACGGATTTAATACCCGCTTTTGTCATGGGTGTGCTGTCGCAACCGCCTACGGGATTGTGTATGCAACCGCCCGTTTTACTTTCTATGCCGAGTTCGTTAAATGTGTTTTTAAACATACCTTCAAGGTCTTTGTCAAAGCGTGTCATCTGCCAGTCGTCTTTAATAACAACCTCAAAATAATCTTTGTCGGCAACGGAGTCGATATTGATATTCCATGCATTTTTAAGAATATCTTCACCCTTATGCTCTCTTGTGAAGGCTATCGAGCCTCTTAGCCCCGCTTCCTCGCTTCCGCAGTTAAAGTCGATAATTCTGCAGTTTTTCGGCATTTTTTCGGGATTGTCATGAAAATATTTTGTTACGGCATAACTTAAGGCACAGCCCGTGGCGTTATCCATGGCACCTCTTGAGGCGTTTTCTTCGTTTTTATCTGCCCACATATAAAGGAAAGCACTGCCCAAAGCGGTAACAGCCGGAATAAAATACATAGCGTAACTGAAAATAACGAAGAACTGACTGTAGGCTATATTGTTTACAAACGGTGCCTGAAAAAAACTGCCTGTATAAAGCACAGAGAAAAATACGGTAATTACGGTAAGAAGCAAAAAGCAGACTGCACCGAAACCGACTTTTCCGTATGCGGCAATAAGACCTATTACGGGTTTGTTGCGGTATTTATAGGCGTGTTCGCTGTGGCGCCATGTCCAGGAAGTATCGGTATGACCGGAAAGGATTATTGTGTAGTCATAATTACCGTCTTCGGGAAGAAGTTCGCCGTATGTGTTTTGAGAAATTTTCTGCGGAAAGAACATATCAAACCATGTTCTGTAGCAGAAAACACTGCAAATGAGCCAAATCCATGTAATAATGCAGGCTAAAGCCATGCCGAACCAGAGACCGTTAAGACCGCTTAATGCAAAATAGCATAAAATACTGATAACAAATCCGATAACGCCGACATAGGGTATACCGCCTATTGAAGCACGGGGAGAAACGGCAAATTCCTCTTTTACCGGAATAATGCCGATTTCTTTTAATTTGTCTGCCATATAATCGTGAAATTTGTGTTCACCCTTACTGCCGGGAAGACGGGAGCCGATTTTTTTTGCGGCATCGTTTACAATGCCGTAAGCTTCGGCGGCGTATTCCGGAGTTTTTTCGTTTGTGTAAGCCATAATAACCTCCGCATAAGTGTTTTTGTACATATTAGTGAGGTTTTTTAAAAAAATCAATAGAATTTTAAAAATAAAAGAATTATTAAGATTTTGTGTTTATACATAATTAAAACAACCGGTTTATTATTCTGATTTTTCACAGAACGATAAACCGGTTTTTTAATTCATAATGCACAATGCATAATGCATAATTTCGGGGCATGCGTGCCGATTATATTTTAATTGTTTATACAATAGGCGAAGCCCTGAAAAAACTAAAAACTTAAAAACTCCTTCCTCCGCCACCGTGAGTAGAACCGGAGGAACTTGTGTGGGTACTTGTGCCGCCGGAGTGATTTTCTTTCGGCTTTGCCGTTCTCACGACATTTGTATAAAGGAAAACATCATTTGCAGACGTTATTTTCATACTGCCCGGGTTTTCATAACTGCGTGCATTTACCTGACTTCTTACGGTTTTTAATTTTGAAGCCATAGATGAAGTTACAATAAGGGCAACCACAAGACCGATAACCGCACAGATTATTAGTTGTTTTGCGGTGTCTTTAAATGTATGTTCCGGTTTAACGGACCAATCTTCTTTAAATGCACTGTCGTCTTCGCCGTTTACCAGGGCTGTATATTCCAAATCACAGCATTCACAGAAAGCCGTAAATGCACCGAAAAAGTCATCATCCGATACTCTATCATATATTCTGTCAAGACAGTAATCTATATCGGCATCATCGAAAGCAGAGATACCCGTACCTTTTGTTGATATGTAAATGCGGTTGTTTCCCTCGTTATTTTCTTTGTAATAAACAAGCAGTAAAACACCGTCTTCACCGTAACCGTTATAGTCAAAATAATCGTCGGCGTATTCAACATCTGTTTTGCCCTCAAGATTATCCGTTGTTACAATAACTATATTTGTACCGTGTTTTTCGGAAACGGCTTCAAGATTTTTTTCTGTAGTTTCGGCGTTGATTTCATCTGCAAGACCTGCCGTATCGACAAAGAGTCTTCCGTATTCAACCGAAAAAGCGGGAAGTACGGAAATGACAAGCAATATAACCGAAATAAAAACAGGTAATAATTTTTTCATTACATACCACCTCCGAATAAACCTAAAAGTGTGGTAATTGCAAAAGCGGCGG
Organism: Acutalibacteraceae bacterium; assembly: GCA_045641485.1. GTDB lineage: Bacteria > Bacillota > Clostridia > Oscillospirales > Acutalibacteraceae > DTU089. Next base: position 12,240 of record JAZUHA010000093.1, on the reverse strand, counting down.
CTGTAACACCTGCGAATATGCTTGCAAACCAACGGGTTTTTGCCTTTTTATCTAAGGGGAGGTCACCCACAAATTTACCTGTCTGACCGTTCATTGCAAATGTGAATTTCTGACCGTTCCAGGTCGTATTTAAAAGCCATACGGGGTACAGTGCGTAGTGAGAACTGCTGTTGTAAAGGCTTATATAACTGTCTTGCGCCTCAACGCCGGTATAACCCTCAACAGTACTCATAAATCTTTCTTCGGTACTTTTTTTAATTCTTTCGTTTGCTCTGCCTATGCTGTGGGGGGCATCTACATCATATTTATCCGCAAGATATCCGGCAAGATAAGCGGTGTTAAAGTCCACTGCCTGCGAAAAATCAAAAGGCTCTAAAGATTCCATTAAGTCATCGGGCATTTTTGAAGAGCCGTCAACGGGAATGTGAGAAAATCCGATATTACCGCCTCTCAATATGGAATAATGTGAGGTTTCGGTATAATCGTAGTTTTTGTCACTCCATACTCTGACTTTTGTTGCTTTGTAATTTACCGTTGCATTAACATCGGAATCGAAAAGCCAAAACGGAACATAAACACCTTTAATTTCGTCAAGATGATTTTCGGATTTAAAGATTTTCGGTAAAAGTCTTTTACCCTCAAGATGTTTTTTTAACCCTGCTATGGCATCTTTTTTATTTAATTTGAAAGGAATTACATAATCGGGCTTTAATACACCGGAAAGATTACCTGCCATAACAACGGGGTTGTCACAATACGGACAGAGGGTAGAGGAGAGATTTTCGTCACCGATTATTTCAGCGCCGCAGGAATTGCAGACATAAATTTTCATTCCGTTTGCATCCTCACCCTGCCAGGGTGTGCCGGCTTCTTTTTCCCAGTTGTACGAGTCGTCCTTTGCTGTTTCGTTCAGTGCTTCATTTTGTGCTATAAGTGAAGAAACATCAAATTCCGTATCACAGTACGGGCATTTCATTTTTTGAAGCGACGAATCAAAGTTTATCGCTCCGCCGCAACAAGGACATTTAAAGTCTATCAAAGTTGCCATAAATAAAACTCCTGTAAATATTGTATTTTATTGTTGTTTCGGATTTCCGCAATTTGTACAGAATTTGCCGTCATTTTTTGCTCCGCAGTTACCGCAGAACCAGGAAGACGGCTGTTCGGGCTTTTTGGCACCGCAGTTTGTACAGAAATTGCCGTTGTTACTGCTGCCGCAGGAGCATACCCAGCCGCCCTGCTGTGCGTTTGCCTGCTGTGCATTTGCCTGTTGCTGTGCAATACCTGCCTGATAAAATGCCTGGGCGTTATTAAATCCGCCGCCCATAGCACCGCCTGCCATACCCATTCCTATAAAGCCGTTCATAGCACCGTTCGGGTTAGAGGCGGCGGCTTCCATGGCGTTGGCGGTGGAGTCAGCCATACGGCCTGCCATCATAAATGCGTTTGAGCCGTAGGATACGGAGTCTTCCATTTCGTTTATCTTCTTCATATCCGCTTCTGTAAGAGTAATGGGATTAAGAGCGATTGAATGAACGGTAATTCCGCGTTTCTGTGTCCAGTCAAATGCGAGTTGATTGTTCATGGCCTGTTTTAATTCGTTTGTATGTGCCGGAATTTGCGCCGGACGAAGTTCAAGTTCGGAAAGCTGTGCAAATGCAGGCTGTAAAGCGGAAACAAATTCCGTTTTAAGTTGAGAGTCAATCTGTTCTCTTGTATATTCGGAAGCTACATTTCCGCAAACTTCCTTGTAGAAAACAAGCGGGTCTGTGATTTTATATGAATATACGCCGTTGCATCTTACCTGAACGGTTCTTCTGAAACCTACCTGTTTGTTTACAACGTCAAACATAAACGGATTTGCGGTTCCGAATTTATTATCGAGAATTTCCTTTGTGTTGAAATAATACACTCTCTGATCTTTTGCGGTATCACCGCCGTATGTAAAACGCTTGCCGAGAGTTTTAAACGATTCCTTTATGCCGTCACCGAGTTTACCGTTGAAAATACTCGGTTCTGTTGAAGCATCATAAGTAAATTCACCGGGTTCGGCACAAACCTCTACGATTTTGCCCTGCTCAACTATGATCATACACTGACCGTCTGCAACGGCTATACCGGAGCCGTTTGAAATGATGTTGTCATTTCCTTTTGTGTTGGAAGAACGGTTGCCTACCATTTTTGTACCCTTTTGTACGAGTACATCATTGTTTAAAGCTTCACAGTAGAAAAATTCCTTCCACTGGTCGGCAAGTGTGCCGCCTAAAGCACCTGCGCCTGCTTTAATAAGTCCCATAAATAAAACTCCTTTCAATGTTTATAACAATATTCTACAAAAAAGTAAAATATATTTCAATAGTTTTTTATTCCAATGTATCGGCTATATCGTATATAAGTTTTTCCGTTTTTTCCCAGCCGAGGCACGGGTCGGTAATTGACTGCCCGAATTTGTGTGAAGAGAGCGTTCCGGCACCGTCTTCAAGATAACTTTCAATCATAATTCCTTTAACGAGATTTTTTATACCGCTGTTGTGATTTCTGCTGTAAATAATATCTTTTGCTATTCGTATCTGTTCAAGATGGTTTTTGCCGGAATTTGCGTGACTTGCATCAATTATTGCGGCAGGATATTTAAGACCGCTTTCACGGTAAAGTTCAATAAGATGTACAAGGTTTTCGTAATGGTAATTTGAAATATCGTGACCGCCGAAATCGGTATAACCCCGTAAAATTGCGTGGGTATACGGGTTGCCCTCGCTCGTTACCTGCCAGCCTCTGTAAATAAATGTATGCTTGTTATGAGAAGCATATATCGCATTCATCATAACGGTTAAATCTCCGCCCGTGGGGTTTTTCATACCTACCGGTATATCGAGTCCGCTTGCAGTAAGCCGGTGCTGTTGATTTTCCACAGAGCGGGCGCCGACTGCGACATACGAAAGGATATCCGAAAGATAACGGTAACTGTCGGGGTAGAGCAGTTCATCTGCACACGAAAAGCCGTAATCGTTAAGAGCGGACATATGTAAATCTCTTGTTGCGACTATGCCTTTAAACAAATCGGCGTGTTCTTCGGGCACGGGATTGTGAAGCATACCTTTGTAGCCCTCGCCCGTAGTCCTCGGCTTGTTTGTATATACACGGGGTATAATGATTATTTTACCGTAAACTTCGTCTGCAACCGTTTTGAGTTTTTCAAGATATTTTAAAACAGGCTCTTTCGCTTCGGCACTGCACGGACCCACAATAAGCACGATTTTTTTGCTTTCGCCACGAAAAATCTTTTTTATTTCTTCGTCACGCTTTTCTTTGATTTTTGCACCGGCTTCGGAAAGCGGATATGCTTTCTTTACTTCCATGGGTATCGGCAGTTTTTTTTCAAAATTCATATTCAAGAGTTTTCATCTCCGAAGGTTAAGTTTATATTAAGTGATTTTAAATCTTCAAAAAAACGGGGGTAACTTTTGTTGACCGCCTCGGCGTTTTTTATTTCTCCGCCGGTTAAAATACATAAAAGCGAAAGTGCCGTAACTATTCTGTGGTCGTTATGGCTGTCAAGAATTTCCGTCGGCTTTTTTACTGCCGTTTTCGGAACCGTTACGCTGTTTTCATTTACAAAAATATCCGCACCGAATTTTTTGAGTTCGGTTTTCATGGAATCTATACGGTCACTTTCTTTATAACGCAGTCTTCTTGTGTTTATGAAAGTTGCACCGTGAAAATTTAACGCAAGCACAAAAAGAACGGGAGCAAGGTCCGGGCAGTCCGCAATATCAACAGTGCAGTTGCCGTTTTTCAGTTCGCAAAACAGTTTGCCGAAAATTCTGTCGCCCTGTAAAGAGTCGGTCTTAAGGTTATTTACGGTTACTTTCCCTCCGATATAATTTAACGCACTTAAAACAGCACCGTTGGAATAATCGCCCTCAATAAAAATATCACGGTTTTTGAATTTTTGATTTCCGGGTATTTCATAAATGTTGTTTTCTTTTTTTATAATTTCAATTCCGAAATCACAAAGAGTTTTTACCGTTAAATCTATATAAGAAAGGCTTTCGGCTTTATTTATAATTTCAAGCGTGCTGTTTCCGTCAAGAAGAGGCAAAGAAAACATAAGTCCCGATACATACTGACTTGAAACACTGCCGTCAATTTTATAATAACCGCTTTTAAGTTTACCGCACACGGTAAGTTGTGTTTCGTCTTTTTTATATGTAAAACCGTTTTCACGGCAAAGGTTTTCATAAACAGACAGCGGACGGGATAAAAGTTTTTTTGTTCCCGAGAATGTAACGGGGACACCGGAAAGAAGACACAGCGGTATTAAAAATCTCAAAGTTGAGCCGCTTTCATTGCAGTTGAGGTTTATTCCGCTTTCTAATTTAAACGGGTTTAATTTTCCTGTATAAAATGCTCCGTTTTCCTCTTTTATTTTTGCACCCAAAAGAGAAAGACAGTTTGCCGTCGCTTTTAAATCGTCACAGTAAGGTACGCTGTATATTTTGCTGTTTTCACTTAAAGAAGCGCATATAAGATATCTGTGAAAAAGGCTTTTTGACGGCGGTGCCGAAACTTCACCGCACGGTTTTGACGGGTAAATTATTACATTCATTTTAAATATTCCTTTAAAATATCCGCCGCTTTAATATAACCGTTTAAACCCTCGCCGCAAACGGAAGCAATGCAGGCGTTCTTTATGAAATTAACTTTTCTGTATTCTTCACGGGAATTCACATCGGAAATATGAACTTCAACCGTCGGGATATTTACCGACTTTAACGCATCGTAAAGTGCTATACTCGTGTGCGTGTATGCGGCGGGATTAAAAATAATACCGTCCGTTTTGCCGTAGGCGTTCTGAATTTTATCTATAAGACAGCCCTCGTGATTTGACTGATAAAATTCACATTCGATATTTAAACTTTCACAGTGTTCTTTTATCATACCGCAAAGGTCGTTATATGTTTTTGTGCCGTAAACAGACGGCTCACGTATACCGAGAAAATTCATATTGGGACCGTTTAAAATAAGGAATTTCATAAAATCTCCTTTTTAAGTAAATCTGTGTTTTGCTTTAAATCATTTGTACAATTTATCGTAATATCGGCGGTGGTGTTATAAATATCTATTCTGTTTTTATAAAGGTGCATAAGTTTTTCTTTATCGGAAGAAAGCGGTCTGTTTGTGTTTACGGGAAGTAAAGAAATATCTTTATTGAGGAAAACAAGTTTTCCGTTTTGCTTTAAAAATTCAACATTTTCTTTTTTTAAAATGCTTCCGCCGCCCGTTGATATAACACAGCCGTTTTTTACGGACAGACTTTTTATTATTTCCGTTTCAATATCTCTGAAATATTTTTCGCCGTGTGTATTGATTATTTCGGCAGGCGTTTTGCCGAGTTTTGATTGTATCAGTTCGTCTGTGTCAAAAAAATCTCGGTTCAAAATATTTGCAAGTGCTTTTCCGAGAGTTGTTTTTCCGCAGCCCGGCATACCCGTGAGTACAATGTTTTCTTTTTCCCGAACGATTTTTTTATATGTGTCGTCAATTACACCGTCGGAATATTTTTCGTTTAAAAATATTTCGGAAGATTTCACAGCCTGTGAAACAAGCATATAAAGTCCGTCGGCGGTTTTTATATTGTTTTCTTTGCCTTTTAAAACAAAAAGCGTTCTTAAAGGATTGTAAATTACATCTGCCGTTGCCGAAAGAGAGGGAAACCGTTCGGGATTTAAAGGAATACCGCATGCATTCGGGAACATTCCGCACGGAGTAGTGTTTATTATAACATCCGTTTGTGTTTTTCCTTTCGCTTCCGAGTAGGAGATTTCGCCGTTTTCGGGTGTGCGAGAAACTTTTAAAACGGTTTTTGCATTTTCGGATTTTGCAGTAAAAAACGCAGTATTCGATGTTCCGCCTGTGCCGAGAATCAAAACATTTTTATTTTTTAAATCAATACCGTTTTTATTTAAAAGATTTTTTAAACCGAAGCAGTCTGTGTTATACCCGTAAAGTTTGCCGTTTCTGTTTACTACCGTGTTTACCGAGCCCGTTTCTTTTGCTTCATAAGAAATTTCATCAAGATATTTTATGACATCTTTTTTATACGGAATGGTTACATTTATTCCTTTAAAATCTTTTTTCTTAAAAAAATCTTCGAGTTTTTCGGGCGGTATTTCGCAAATATCATAATCGTAATCCGCAAAATACGAATGTATTTCTTTTGAAAAACTGTGTGTTAAATGTTCTCCTATAAGACCGTATTCCATTATTTCACCGCCCAATCGGTGCCGTATTTTTGCGAAAGCATATCGTATATGCAAAGTGAGGTTACGCTGTCAATTACGGGTGAAATTCTTAAAGCAATGCACGGGTCGTGCCTGCCGGCGGATTTTAATACCGTATTTTCTTTTGTTTTGAGATTAACGGTCTTCTGCTCTTTAAAAATTGTGGGAGTCGGCTTTACCGCACAGCGGAACAAAACGGTGTTGCCGTTTGAAATACCGCCGTCAATTCCGCCGCCGTTATTTGAAAGAAAGCATATCTCACCGTTTTCATACTTCATACAGTCATTCGCTTCGCTTCCTTTTTTTAAAGAGAGCGAAAAACCGCCGCCGAACTCTATGCCCTTTATTGCGGGAACGGAAAAAACTGCGTGAGAAATAACGCTTTCAAGCCCGTCAAACCACGGCTCGCCCAAACCGCCGGGAAGACCGGTTATTACGGTTTCGGTAATTCCGCCTATACTGTCACTGTCGGTTTGTGCTTTTTCTGTCTCTTCTTCCATTTTCCGTTTTATTTCATCGGAAAACACGGGAAAACTTTTATCTTTTAAGAGTAAAATATCTTCGTTTATATTTTTAAAACGTCTGTCACTTATACTTCCGATTTGTTCGATATGTGAACAGACGGTTATGTTATTTTTTTCGAGAACGGGCAGAATAATGCCCGAGGCGGCAACAAGTGCCGAAGTCAGTCTGCCGCTTGAGTGACCGCCGCCGTTCGGATCGTTAAAACCGTTATATTTTAAAAACGATGTGTAATCGGAATGTGACGGACGGGGGATAAAACCCGTTTCGCCGTAATCGGAAGAAACGGTATCTTCATTAGGAATAAGTATGCAAAGCGGAGTACCTGTGGTTTTGTTTTTATATACGCCGCTTACTATTTTAAAATTGTCGGGTTCAATTCTTTTGGTTGTATATTTTCCCGCAGGACGGCGTAAATAAAGTCTTTTTTTAATATATTCTTCATCAACATCGAGCCCTGAAGACAGCCCGTCAAGCACACAGCCGATATATTCGCCGTGGCTTTCTCCGAAAAGCGTTATTTTAAGTGAATTTCCGAAAGTGTTTTTCATTTTTATGCTTCCTCTTTAATGAGTTTTTCAAGTTCCCGGAATGTGATGCTTTTTATTTCGTAAGAGCCGATTTCTTTAACAAAAACCACGGAAATTGTGTCGCCTTCGGATTTTTTGTCATGTTTCAGTGCTTCGGTTACGGCGTGAATATCGTATTCGGCTTTTGTCGGGAGATTGAGTTTTTTTAGTATCGGTAAAAGTTCTTTTTTTACTTCGGGAGAACACATCGGTATCATTCCGAGTGCAACGCATTCGCCGTGCAAAAGAGCACCGCCGCAGTTTGTTTCAACGGCGTGGGCAAGAGTGTGACCGAAGTTGAGGATTTTTCTTAACCCTTTTTCTTTCTCATCCTTTTCCACTACGGACTTTTTTATTCTGATTGAAAGTTCCGCAATTTTTTCAAGTTCACAAAACGGATTTTTGTTTTTGAAAATACCGAAAAGTTCTTTATTGCTTGTAAGGCTCATTTTAAGTGCTTCGCAAAGACCGTTTGAAATTTGTCTTTCGGGGAGCGTTGAAAGTGTTTCGGTATCAATTATTACGCCTTTGGGAGGATAGAAAGAACCGAGTATATTTTTATATCCGCAAAAATTCACTGCGGTTTTTCCGCCGACGGAGGAATCGACCTGCGAAAGGAGTGTAGTAGGAATATTGTAAAAATCAATTCCGCGCATATATACGGCACTTAAAAATCCGGCGATATCACCGACCATACCGCCGCCGACTGCGACAATGCAGTCCGTTCTCGTGAAATTGTTATTTATAAGAACTTCGGAAAGTTTTAAAAGGTTTTCGGGGGATTTTGAACTTTCACCCTGCGGCAGAATATACAGAAAACAGTCTTTAATCTGACTGCAAACGGTATTGTAATATTCTTTCGGTACACCGCTGTCTGTAACGACAAGAACTTTTCTGTCAAAATTAAAAAGTTCGGCGGCTTTTTTTATTGCACCTTTTTCGAGATGTACCGTATAAAAGCCCTCATTTGTTTTTATTCTTAATTCCATATTTTACCTGCCGTTTTTTTCGATAATAGAGTTTTGATATTCTTTTGAAATTTTAAAAATATTTTTCATAAATTCAGAAAAATACCCGTTAAGGCTTTCGTCATTAAGGAAAGCGGAATTGTTTTTAATTACTTCTTTTTCCCGTTCCGTGTTTTCCACGGGAATGTTATTATCTCTTTTGTATTCCGCTATTTTTTTTACAATTTCCATTCTTTTTTCAAAAAGAAAAGTAAGTTCTTTATCGTATTCATTTATCTTTTTTCGTAAATTTTCAAGTTCAGTCATATTCCACACCCGAAATGCTTTTTAATTAACAATAATTCTGCATAGTTATAATACCATTATTCGCAAAAGGTGTCAATTGACTTTGATTCTGAAAAGTTTCATTAAAATTAAAATGCATTTTCGATTAAAAATGAAAAATGTCTTGCTATTGTACGCACAATGGCATATAATATATCTGTGAATAGAAAGGCGGTGCAATAATGAGTAAAACAGCAAATCTTTATGCGAGAATTGAACCGGAAATAAAGGAACAGGCAGAAACAATTCTGACGGCTCTCGGAATTCCGGCTTCCAATGCCATCAACATTTTTTATAAACAAATCATTCTTCATGGCGGATTGCCTTTTGATGTCAGGTTGCCGAAAGGATTGCCGGATATAAGTAAGATGACAAAAGAAGAAATTGATATTGAACTTGAGAAAGGTTACCGTGATTGTATAGAGGGAAAAACCGTATCGGCAGATGAAGCCTTTAAATATATACACGATAAATATATGATATGAAATACGAGGTGAGATTATCTTCTCAGACAGCAGCGGATTTAAATATCATATTTGAATATATTTCAACAGAACTTTGTGAAAAAGAAACCGCACTAAACTTAATAAATTTATTGCAAAAAAATATACTGTCTCTTTCCGAAATGCCCGGCAGATACAGGATTTATGAAAGCGAACCTTGGAAAAGCAGAAATGTTCATGTTATGACAGTGAAGAGTTATCTGATTTTTTATGCTGTGGATAAAGAGTGTAAAATCGTAAATATCATCAGAATTATTTACGGTTCAAGAGATATCGGAGGTATTATTTATTAAAATACCGATTTATTATATTGAATTAATTTAAAATCAACTTTTCTTCTTTTCCTCTAAAAACTCACGTAAAAACCCACCCGAAAGTGCAATCGGGTGAGTTTTTTATTATGGCTTTTATTAAAGTTATCTGTTACCGTACATTTTTTCGTAGTATTTTGTGTATTCGCCGCTTATTATTGTTTCCCACCATTCACGGTTATTAAGGTACCAGTCAATAGTCTTTTTTATTCCGTCTTCAAACTTTGTTTCGGGGAGCCAGCCCAATTCGTTGTGAATTTTTGTCGGGTCTATGGCGTAACGCATATCGTGCCCTTTTCTGTCGGTAACATAAGTAATAAGGCTTTCGGGTTTTCCCAAATGCTTGCAGATGAGTTTTACTATATCAATGTTTTTCATTTCATTGTGACCGCCGACATTGTAAACTTCGCCCTCTTTGCCTTTATGAATAATAAGGTCTATAGCACGGCAATGATCCTCTACATAAAGCCAGTCACGAACATTGAGTCCTTCACCGTAAACGGGCAGTGGCTTGTTATTTAAGGCATTTGCAATCATAAGCGGTATGAGTTTTTCGGGGAAATGATAAGGACCGTAGTTGTTTGAACAGCGGCTTATTGAAACGGGCAGACCGTATGTTCTGTGATATGCAAGCACAAGTAAGTCGGCAGAGGCTTTTGAAGCACTGTAAGGGCTCGAAGTATGTATGGGAGTAGTTTCCGTAAACATCAGTTCGGGTCGGTCAAGCGGTAAATCTCCGTAAACCTCATCGGTAGAAACCTGATGGTATCTTTCAATACCGTATTTTCTGCAGGCATCCATCATAACCTGCGTACCGAGAATATTTGTTTTTAAGAATACTTCGGGATTGTCAATGGAACGGTCAACATGGCTTTCTGCCGCAAAGTTCACAACAATTTGAGGTTTTTCTTTACTGAATATTTCATATATTGCTTCTCTGTCGCAGATGTCTGTTTTATAAAAGACAAAATTCGGATTTTTTAAGGCATTTTCCAATGTTGAAAGATTGCCTGCATAAGTTAAACAGTCAACACAAATTAACTTATAGTCGGGGTGACTTTTCATCATATAATAAATAAAATTTGAACCGATAAATCCCGCACCGCCGGTGATAAGAACAGTTTTCATTTACTTTTCTCCGTTCATATAATTTTTTCTTCGGCAACATTTTTAAGGTGCTGACCGTAAGGTGATTTGCCGTATTTCTCGGCAGAAGAAAGCAGACTCTCTTTTGTTATCCATTTATTTCTGAATGCTATTTCTTCAAGAGCGGAAATTGTAACACCCTGCCTTTTTTCAAGAATTTGTACAAATTCCGATGCTTCGAGAAGGCTGTCTGTAGTTCCGGTGTCAAGCCATGCAAAGCCTCTGCCTAAAAGTTTGCCTTTTAAAGTACCGTCTTGCAAATACATATCGTTAAGAGTTGTAATTTCAAGTTCTCCGCGTGCGGAAGGTTTAACTTTTTTTGCAAAATCAACCACACGGTTATCATAGAAATAAAGCCCTGTAATGCAGTAGTTGCTTTTCGGATTTTTCGGTTTTTCTTCAACAGAAAGTATTTTTCCGTTTTTGTCTATTTCCATTATGCCGAATCTTTCGGGATCCTGAACATAATATCCGAAAACGGTGGCAAAGCCTTTTTCTGCATCTTCTGCCGCCGCACGAAGCATAGGACCGAAATTGTTTCCGTAAAAAATATTATCACCGAGAACCATGGCGCAAGTATCGTTTCCTATAAAATCTTCGCCGATTAAAAAAGCCTGCGCAAGACCGTCCGGGCTCGGCTGAACTTTATAAGAAAGAGAAATTCCGAATTGACTTCCGTCGCCTAACAATCTTTCAAAATTCGGTAAATCAGTTGGGGTGGATATAATAAGAATGTCACGGATACCCGCAAGCATCAATGTTGAAAGCGGATAATAAATCATGGGTTTATCATAAATCGGCAACAACTGCTTTGATGTTACCATGGTCAACGGGTAAAGCCTTGTACCCGAACCGCCTGCTAAAATTATGCCTTTCATTTTGCTTTCACTCCCATTATTTTCAGTTGAATATTTTTTATTAACTTGTCATATCGAATAATTTTTTTGAGTTTTTCAATTGCCATTGAAATAATTAAACATTCTGTCACAAACAGAACATATATTAAAACAGAGTATTTCGGGGCATAAACAAATTCTTTGAAATCTATAGAAAAAATAAATGTATGGAACATAAAGATATTGCCGGAATGTTTGCCGATAAATTCCAAAACGGTATTTACCAAGGGAATATCAGATAAAACATTAAAACAGAAAAATATTACTGAAAAAGCCAAAAATGACAATGACAGAATATACATGTTTTCTGCATTTATAATATAAAAACAAATTCCCGATATTAAGAACAACAACGAAAACGCAAATTTTTTAAAACAAATTTTGTTATTTGAAAGGTAAAGTATATTCCAAAATTTATATTCGCTTATAAGCATTCGATTACGAATACAGGGCAATATTGGATAATACCGCAGGGAAGTTTTGCTGTGTATTTTCCCAAGACCAATAAAGTAAAAACAACTAAAGTAGTTAATGATTTGTAATTCTTAACAAAGAACTTAACAACAGGGAAAAAAGTATACATTACTACAGCAACTGACATATACCGCCATGTGGCATTACAGCTTGTTGTATTAAATAAAGAGGATAGTCCGAAAAAATCAATAATGACTTGATAAAAAGATGTATACGGCCAATGATTAAAGAACGGTTGAATCG
>JAZUHA010000092.1:0-6050 GCA_045641485.1 Acutalibacteraceae bacterium | reverse complement strand
CAGTCAATGTGTTGCTTGAGTCTGTTGTTTCAAATGATAAGATATTTTCCTCAAAGTATACACTGCTTGACGGCACTATTGTTACTTTGCCGTAGTAGTACTTATCACTGTATTTTACGCAGTAATATACATCTTCCGATTTTGTAACCACCTTATTCGGAACTATTTTATTACCGCTTATTTTAAACGGTGCAGGGTTTTCGGTCGTATTTACATAAGCTGTAAGACGACTTGCATCACTATAAGCCTGATACTTAAGTTTAGTACCGTCCGATACTGCGCTGCCGATTGCATAAAGCTCAATATTTCCGGTAACATCAGATGACTGTTTTTTGGTGAAAATATCAACCAAATCCGCACCGAGGTCACTTACCACCGCTTCGTTTGCGGCTGTTTCTTGTGCTATGTTAAGAAGCCACTTTGCGTAAAGCGTCTGATTATCTGCCGTAGCAAATGTTGAAGTATTTTTAACTTTATTTGTACAACCCGGCTCTGTAAACCAGCCGTCAAAGGTATAACCCGTTCTTTCCGGAGTTGGGAGTGTGTCGTATGTGGTGTCGTATGTTACCCACTTGCCATCGGGTGAATAAGAGGTTGCGGATTCTGCTTTTTCTACTTTGATTTTGAATTGGAAATTGTTAAATGTATTGCTTGTATTATTCCATATCCACAGGCGTATGCCTTTGCAGTTTGCTATCTGAGCATCAGTAAAGTTGAATGTGCCGGAAGCCGTTGAATTAAAATCTAAATGCACTCTGCCGACATCATTGTTGAAAGCAGCTCCGGGAGCGGGTGCAAATTCTACAACTATACACCCGTCACCTGCGGTTCTTGAACCGCCTACAACAGTTGCAGAAACAGTGTATTTTGCCCCATCCTCCGGAATGAAATCAGGTGTATATAACAAATCCAAAGAGTCGGTTAGTGTACCGTTAAGTGTAACAATACCTGTTTGGGGATCGTAAGTATTGGTTAATTCTTTACCACTTGCTATATCACCTGACGGTGCCCATAAGTTTTTGTTTGTACTGCCGTCGTTAAAATCAAATGATACAGGATATTGGTTTGCTTCCCATTTTGCCGTTGCGGTTACATTACCGTATGTACCTTTCGGAATTGAAGAAGCCTTTGATATTGAAGTTGTTCCATTCGGGAATTTACCGTCAGTTGTAAGATCCCAACCTAAGAACCTGTAACCTGTTGCAGATACGGTAGCAAGAGTATATGCTTCACTTTCAACAGTGAATGCCGATGTTACTTTTCCGGGTATAGATACAACGGGAGTTTTGCCGTTATCGGCAGCAGCATTAACGTAAGTAACGTCATAATTGATATTATCCCATTGACTCCAAAGGTAAGCATCATCAGATATTATTGTATCTTTTGTAACGTTTGAACCTGTTCCGTCAGGTTTTGTATTCCAACCGGCAAATGTTTTACCGTTATACTCTGTGCCTGCCGTGTAATGTGCAAAGTTACTCAAAGAGCCGAACTTAACAAGTTTTTCCGTATTTGCGGAAATAACGGCAGTTCCGCTGTCTGTGGCACTGAAATCGCCCCAGATATTCACTGCGGGAGCAACTGAAATATTGCTGTAAGTAACATTTGCATTTGCACTGTTTGTTCCGAATCTGACTCTTATGTAGGCAGTTCCGTCGGGAATATCAAATTCATTTGATATATCTCCGTAACCGGAGTTATATCCTATGATTCCTTTATCATTACCGTCGCTGTCATAAAAAAATACAATAACTCTGTAAACGCTTCCGCTGCCGTTATCGGTAACATTATATGAAAGTCTGTATTTTGTTGCATCTCCCGCAAGCGGTATCTTATAAGAATTGCTTCCGTGACCTGTATATATATCCGTACCGGGTCCGCTTGTATGCTTAACTGTGATTTTTCCGTCGTCACTGACAGTTAATGTGCCGCTCCTGTCATCACCTGTAATTAATATGTTGGAATTACTATTGTTTTTCCATGCATTAAAATCGAAAAGATTACCGTCAAAATCATATTTAACAGAAACATTCTTCTGCCAGTTAGCGGTAAGTGTTCCCGCGCCGGAGCCGAATGTATAAACACCGTTATTTATACTTCCGTTTCCGCTTAATTCCCAACTGTTAAAATCGTAGCCGGTTCTTACGGGATTTTGAATCGTTTTTTCAGCGCCTTCAAGACCGTCTATGTAATTATCGACACCGGTTGATTCCGTAACCTCAACAATTTTAAAGTTCTTTATTACATAAGGACCGGTTGTTCCTGCATTTTGGTCTATACGGAAATAGTATGTGCCGATGTCCCCTACTGTTCCGGCAGGTTTAATTGTATCCCACCTGCCTCCGGATGCCGTGAACTCGTTACTGTAAGAATAGAATCCGTTTACAGGTGTTGCACTGTGAGAAGAATAACTTGTAACATTTGCTTCGCCCCAAATGAAGAACTCACAGTAAGCATTTGTTGCATCATAAGAAATTCTGTATGTTGAACCCTCTTTAAGGTTTACATACATGCCGTTTTGTGTCAAAATATACTTTTCTTTGTCAGACTCATCATCACGCCAGCCGTTAATGGTAATATCACCGTCGGGCTCATATTCGGCATTATAACTTATATTTGTCCCCGATGTGCCGGAAGCACTGTTTTTACCTTCGTAAAAATACACGAGGTTATTTTGTGTTTTACCGCCGTATGAGTCAATGTATAAGCCATCACTCGAAGAAACGTTCCAATTCGATGTAAGTGAAATACCGTCGTTATCACTTGTTATTCCGCTCGGTGCAAAATCGGCAGAACCGTTTAACCACTTAACGAATGTATGACCGCTCTTTTCGGGATAATAGAATTTGTAATTTTCGTGAGTTGCATCGGGATTGTAGTTTAATTCCGTATCCGTTGCACTCTTATATCCGTCAACGGTATAATGCTCAACACGCTTTAAAGATATATCCTTAAAGTAACCCTCAACATAGTCGCCGGTTACTACATCCGGGGTTGTATTACCGTTACCAAAGTTTACCGTTACATATTTTGCGCCGTTCGGAACCTTAAAATACATTTTTGCCGTACCGTATACATTCGCTTCTACATTAAGGTCATCAGCACCGATACCGCACCATATAGTGTCATTGGATGAACTGTTTTTTAACTTGATATAATCGGAGGGCGCTACAAATTGATATAAAACCGTACTTCCGGAATAGAATTGTAAAATTGCCGATATTTTTTCGGAAGGAGCGCCGATTTTATCTGTATACGTATACTTATTCTGCAAATCCATACTGTATACGGAATTATTACTGTCGGTTACTCCGAAAGCGTTTCCGTTTTCATCCCAAAATGTTACATAAGGAGATATGCAGTATACAGCATTCTTTACAGGAGTCATTTCGGAATATTTAAGCAAATACTCTTTGCCTGCTTCAACAGGTATTTTGTAATCGACATCGGTATTTGTTTTAGTGGTTGTTTTATTTGCTTTTATGTATATTACTCCGTCATTTGAAACATTTGCTTCTGCATTTGTACCCTTTGTGCCGGCAGTTCCGAATACAGTATTTCCGCCGTAAAATGCTGCTCTGAATTTGTTTATATCAAACTGTTCATCGTATGTTATATCAAGAGGAATTGCCGTCCACTGAGCATAGAGTGTTGTTGTGGCGGTAGGTGTGTATGTTGCACCGCCATCGCCGATTTTTGTACCGCCTGTTGCAGCTGTGTACCAGCCGTTGAATGTATAACCCGTCTTTGTGGGTGTCGGGAGTGTTACGCTTGCGGAATTCCATTTAGCGTAAAGATTTACGGTTGCACCCTGGGTTGAAGCAAGATTTGTAACGCTTGCTTTGTCGTTATATTCCTTCGCACCGCCTGCACTTGTCGCCCAGCCATTGAAAGAATATGTTGCAGTATCATCTGACTTGTCGTTACCGCCGGTAGCACCGTTATAGTTATATGTTACGGTATGTTTGCGCTCAAATCCGTTTGCGGTAAGTGCTTTTGCTGCATCATAAGTATGACTTGAACTTGTTGTACTTCCGCCTGTTGCACCGTTGCCGTTATATGCTACGGTGTAGGTTATCGGTTCATAAACACCTTCGATACCTGTGATAAATGCTTTTTCTACAGTATTACTTGTGGTTTCTGTTTCTGTTATTTTTCTGAAAGCAACATCTTTTACAGAGCCTGTTGTACCTGTATAAGAACGGAACAAAAGGTGTTTAGGTATATCACTGCCTCCGGCAGAACCCAAAGTAAAGGCTACTCTGTAATATGTATAATCATTATTCATCGGAAGCGGGTTACAACCGTCTGTTGCAGTAGTGCTTGAAGCACCTTGGTTATTTACCCAACTACCAACTTGACGATAGCCGGTGTCACCATAGAAAAAGTTATTTATACTACCTGAGCCTTTTACATAGCACTCCATTTCAAACATATCACCTTCATAGAAAGGAGGATCGAAACTTGCCCAATTAATAAAATTATTTTCTCCTGATTCACAGTCAGCTGTATAAACATTTGACGAAGAATTTAATGTTTCAAAAGAGCGGATTTTTGCTTTTTTGAATGTGTAACCGGTTTTGTTACTGAATGTATAACTTGTTGTATCACCGTTGTTAACTCTTAAATTATCATTATTGTTATATAAAACTTTTCCGGTTGTAGATACTTCTTTAATGCTTACGGTTGCCTGCTCTCTTACAAGACTGTTAATTGCACCTGTAAGTCCTGATACAGCAGCACTTACATCAGTATAGTCACCATTTTCACCGAAACCGTCTACTTTCGTAAGACAACGAGAAGCATTTTTATACGCTGATATAAAAGTACTATAGGATTTTGTTGTATACCAGTTTTGATCCGCAATATATTTTTGAGCGGTATAAACGGTTGTACGAAGGGTGGATTTATCGTATTGAACCGTATCCATATCGATAATTGTCGATGACATACCGCCTCTATAATATTTTTTGCTGGAGAGAACAAAATTGTTATAAAGTCCTTTTACAGAATAAGTTACCGTTGCAGAAACAATATTCTCAGGCCATTTACCTGCATAGCGAAGACCTTCGTTTGTATTATATGTTCCTTCACCTGTACTTGAGTTGTATTGTGAAGCTATTATATTTCCGTGATCCCCGAGGACAGTACTAAAATCTGTTTTGCTTCTGGTATTATTATTTGAACTGCTACTTCCTCTGCTAGCCCCGTTTAACCCGGTATAACTTGCTATATACCAACCACCTGTACCATCATTGCAACCTTCATCATCAACAACAGCAAACCCTATTCTTAAATTAGGAATCTGTGACAAATTTGTATATCGGCTTGTGTCAATATAAATTTTGCCTTTTGACGGGTGAACCATTCTAAATACATTATAGTCTGGGCTTTGCTCATTTGTAACACCGTAAAAATTTCTCACATTGAATGTGTTATCGGTTTTATTGCTGTTTTGATATCCGGTAGCAGACTTATTATCTTTAAATGACGCATTTACAGAAGCGTTATTATCTGTTCCTTGAAAAAGAACATAATCTTGTGTCGCACCGGTTGCATAAGAAACTGTTCCGATATCAAGTACCTGACTTACTTTTTTACCCTGATTTTCAGTTGAAAGTCTTGTACCGCCTATATATGCATCTGTGCTTCCTGAACCTATAAAATATGAACCGTTATATGTACTTTTGCCTATATATCCGTAATATGCACTTGTGCTCTCCGTAATACTGTGAACACCTGAAATCCACATCAAATTACCGGCAAATTTACCTTTGGAGTAATAACCTGCATCTGAACCACCTGCAACCGGCACAACATACGGTTTATAAACATAGGTATATGCCGTAAGCGTTTTTGTCTGACTGTCACGCTTATCCGTTGCAGTTAAAGTCCACTCAATATAACAGCCTGTAACATCAGCTGCGAGAGAGGGAGAAGTACCGGAAGTTACCGTTGCCGTACCGTTTGATATTGCGGAAACATTTATGCTTCCACCGGTTAAATCGTTAAAAGAAGAATCTATAAATTTACCGCTGATTGAAGTGGCG
>JAZUHA010000091.1:0-7683 GCA_045641485.1 Acutalibacteraceae bacterium | reverse complement strand
AGACCCGTAATACCCGTTGAGCGGCAGCGTGCCTGACCGAATGCCGCATTATCGGTAGCACCGCCCAGAGGAGGAACCATACCCTTAAGGCAATGAATACGGAGGTCTTCTGCCGCTTCCATAAAGAGGTCGCTTACATCTTTATCGGCAGGAACAGTTGCATTAAGGTCACGGTAGTTTGTCATAAGATATTTCGGATCATGAATTGTGTCATAAGAATAGAAGAATGTGGGAACATCCCGGAATTCACCTTTGTGTGCTTCGCACCATGCTTTTGAACCGCGAAGACCTGCTTCCTCGGAACCGGTAAGAACAACACCTACTTCGGTGTTTTCAAACTCAATACCCTCATCCTTGAGTGCTTTGAGAATGGCAATACCCATATAGCAACCACTAAGGTTGTCGTTTGCACCGTCAACTATTCTTTTTTCGTTCCACATAAAGTAAAGACCGAAAAGGAAAGGAATGAATATAAAACCGATAAGTGCGGCTGTTTTAAGTGAGGGGTCAAAGCCCGTAAGACCGTTTTTGCAAAGGGAAATTATTGAAAGAACAAGATAATAAACGGCACCTACGGCACAAATGATTGCATGGCTTTCAAAACCGACACCGCCTAATTTGTAGTTTACGGGCCATTCCCATGCGGCATCGGGGTGACCGTTGAAGATTATACGGCGTTTAACTTCACCCTTGGGTGCTTTAAGTGCGGTAACGTTTGTACCCGTTTTTTCGGGGAAAAATTTATCAACGGCTTTTTTATACATACCGAACTGAAGAACGCCTATTGTAAGACCGAGAACTATAAGGAAAGCGGAAGCAAGCGGGAAAACAAAGAAAAGTGCAACTGCGGCAAGTACAAATGTAATTGTGAAGTAAATCCAGCCGAAGAATGAGCCGGGATTTTCTTTAAAGGATTCTACCGTAACCCTGTCACAGCCTAAATCTTTCATTACATCAGCCATATATTCGCAAGACATTCTTTCGCCTTCAGAACCGGGGTCACGCTTGGGCATATCCTTACAGATATGAGTGATTTCATCAATCATATACTGTGCGCTTTGGTCTTTTTTGTCGATAATTGATTTTAAATCCATAATATCGCTCCTATAATGTAAATATTTACCTGTATTTTACAAAAAAACACATGTTTTGTCAATAAGAGTTGTTGAAATGTTTTAAATTTTACGGTTTATTTAAGCGACATATTTACTACATTCTGATATGAAGTTATATCAATTTCATCGCCTGCACAACCGTTTGCGGCATAAATCTGAATATCCGTAGCAACGGTGTGTTTTTTTGCTGCGCTTTCTGCAAGTGTGGCATCTATTACATCACAGACGCCGTCACCGTTAAGATCGCCGGGAATTACAATCGTATACTCGTCTGTCCAACTGTTAAAATATGTTGCCTGAACTTTTGAACCCGTTCCGATTATGCTTTCCGCTAACGGAGTTACCTGAACGGAAGCATCTTTGTTTATAACATAATTCTCATAAAAATTCTCTGTTGTAAGTACCGGCGCTTTCATATAAAGAATACTTCCGTTAACCGTGCAGTTGCCTATTGCAAATTGTGATGCTTTTATAACCGCAAGACCGCTTTCTTTTGCACTTTCGATTTCTTCTGCTGTTGTTGCTCTTTCAACAGCAAGTTCTGCAAGTTCAACCGCAGACTCCATTGCCTCCGAACGTTCGGTGCCGGCAGCCGCTTCGATTTCGGCTATTGCCTTTTCTTTTAATTCGACTATTTCGTTTGAAACAATTTTTACATAAGAACATTCAGTACAAATATATATTGTTGAATTACCTGCAACAATGCCGTCGCCGAATGTGTGTTCGCCGAGACCTTTTGCAATATCATCATGTCCGCAGGTTGAAGCGTACCAGTGCATAGTATCGTTATAACTGTATTTTGTCGCAAACGTATGCTCATGTACGGTAGCGGTATAAACAGCATTTACGGTGATTCCTCCCGCAACGAGTGTGTACTCGCTCCACTTTGCCGTATAGCCGTCTTTTGACGGTATAACGGGTGCATCTATTGATAATGTTTCAACCGTATACGGAATTTCTTCAACTATTTTACCGTCGGCAACAAATTTCGCCTTATATATTTCGGGTGTGTATTCGGCATTTACCGTAACTCCGCCCGGTACGAGAGTGTATTCCTCCCATGATGAAACATAACCTGTTTTGTCGGGACAGTAAGGTTCGTCTATTGAGAAATCCTCTACGCTATAAGGTATTTTTGCTACTGTCTTCCCGCCTGCAACAAAAGTTGCATAATATGTGTCGGGAGTAAATACCGCCACATATTCAACATCTTCATCCGGCATAGTCTGTGCTACTTCGGGATACCAGCCTTCAAAAGTACATCCTTCCTTTACGGGATTTTCGGGCGGATTTATTTCCGAGCCGAAGTCGAGTGTCTGTGTGTTCTTTTCGCCGTCGACATTCCATGTAAGTGTATGTGCTTTCGGAACGCATACGCATGAAATGACAACATCTTCATCCGGCATTGTAAATGTGTTATTTGTGATTTCGGCGTTTTCGGTTTCAACAACCCACTCGCTGAGTTTCATACCCTCATCGGGTACTATTCTTAGTGTGATTTTTTCACCTGTTTCGGCAATAGACTTTGACGGTGTAACCGTACAGTTTTCACAGTCTTTTATTGTTACCGTGCCGATATGTGAGAATATGCCTCTTGCCGTAACAGACCAATCGGGCATTATAAAGGTATCGTCGTCAAGTTCAACCATGGGAGTAACTTCAAATCCTTTAAAGACATAGCCTTCATTTACGGTTGCATAAAGTTTTACTTCGTCACCTGTTGCAGGTGCTTCTGTATTCGCCGTTACGGTACCTCTTTCACTTTCTTCAATAACAAAACTGTAAACTTTTTTTATTTCGCTGTCTTTCGGCAAATAGACATAAACTTTCTTTTCGCCGTTATGACTGCTGTACGGGAAGAGTTTTCCGTCAATCGTTATGCGGTCATTACCGCCGGTCGGAATTTCATTCAGATAAACTCTGCAACCCTCACCGTTTACGGGTGATTCGGGTTCAAAACCTGCTTTTACGGAAGCATCTTTTTCTATAACAAGGTTATCTGTTCCGAGGTTTGCCCCTATGCCGCCGATTTTCCTGTCGCCACCTGAACCTGCGCTCATTCCGGTAACACCCGTAGCCTCTGCCGTAACAATACCGCCGTTTATTCTTATATTTTCAGCCGCAGTATATACACCTGCACCGATTGAATACTGTGCATTTTCACTTTTTGCATTAACAGTACCGCCGTTTATGATTATATCTTTAACAGCGAAAGTCTTACCTGCGACACTGTCATTGTCACCGCCGCCGATAGCCGCACTGTCTTTTGAGCGTGCATTTATTGTTCCGCCGTTAATTATTATACCCTCGGCGGTGTAAACCTTTTCACCCGAAGGAGCAGAATCAGCATCAACACAACCCGAGCCGATTGCCGCCGCCCTGTATGAATTTACGGTTGCATTTATAACGCCGTCATTGATTATAATTCCGTGAACGGTTTTGCCGTTATCAGATCCGATTGCCGCCGAATCAAATCCGCCGGTAGCGTTAAGTGTTCCCTTACCGTCTATTGTAAGTGTGCCGTATTTGCCGTTTTTGGATATACCCGCACAACCCGAGCCGCCGACAAGGGTATTCTCCGAGCCTTCGGCAAGTGTAATTCTGACATCGCCCGAAACGTATTCTTCAATTTTTAAAGGCGAAACGCAGTCGTCTTCAACAATATTAACGCCGTTAAGCGTAATATTTGCACATACGCCTCTTTTAACAAGTATTCTGTCGGTTGTGGCTTCCTGCGGTTTTGTATTCTTTATTATAACGGGGTCGGAAGATTTCACCGTAAGCACGCCGTCTTCATAATCGAATGCGTTTAAATTTGTGTATTTAACGGTAAAATCGCCGAATTCTTTTTCAAAATAATAATGTCCGTCAATAAATTCGCCGTCAAAACTTTCGCCGCCGAGAGTTATTTCATGCTCCTCGTCAGTAAGGAAAACATACGCATTGTTGTCGCACGGAGAAGACGTGTAAGGCAATTCTTCGCCGTCAACTGTTATGATTTTGTTTTCTTCGTTTTCAATACACAAAAGATAAACATTTTCGCCGTTTTCATTAACGGGCACTGCATTCAAACCGTTTGAGGAATAAACGCATGCCTCTTTTGAAATAACAAAATTGTTTTGCGCACCCGCTGCCTCTATGCCGTAATACTCGCCACCGTCGGCATAAATTCTGCCGCTCTTAAAAACGGTGTTTAAGCCCGACGTTTTCACCGCACTTTTCACAGCCGCAACGGCAATCAAAGAGCCACCGCCGTCAACGATAAGATTACCGCCCGTCTGAAGTGCAGGGCAATCTCCGCCGCCTGTAAGACGGTTTTCGGTACCGTCAACCAGCGTAATATGTACCGTTCCGTTGCCCGAATTGAGTGCCGGAACTCTTTGGGGCGGCGCTATATTCACACCGGCAAGCCCTATTGAAGCCTTGACACCGTCATTTACGGATATTCGTTCGGGTGTTGCCGAATTTTTATTGTTGTTTTCAACGACATACACGCCCGATTTGTTAATTGAAACGCTGTTTCCGTTGTATTTGTCATTAATAAATGTGACATCGCTGCTCTGGTTGTTTTCGCACCAGACAGTGAATGTGTTGCAGTCTTTCGGATAAAGGATTGTACTGTAAGTACATTCGGTGCACACGGCAGAGTAGTTACCGTCATCCCGCTTTTCAAAAACACAACTGTGACCGAATGCCGGTATTGAAACGCTGTATTCTTTGCAACCGCAGATTTTACAGGTACGCTCGGCTGTTGCACCGTTTTCGGTGCAGGTTGCGGTAACTGCTTCTTTGCTGATTTCAAATTCATGCTCATGGTCATATTTCCAGACAGCATAAAGTGTCAATCCTGCCATAACGGGGTCGCTGATGTCGGCAACTTCACCTGTATGTTCACTGTAACTCCAACCCGCAAATGTTCTGTGTTCGGGGGCTTCAAACGGGTTAACAACTGTTGAAAGCGGTGCGCCGTTTACTGCAACAACCTTTTTTTCTTCGTTTGAGCCGTCATTTTTGCTTACGGTTATTTTTGTGTTTCCGAAATAACCGCCGTGCCATTCACCCTCAAGCGAACCTGTTTCAAACCCTGCGGGAACTGTAAGCAAACAGCGCTTAGCCTGTGTGCCGACACCCTTGAAAGCATTGTCCGCTATTTCTTCGGGAATGCCTTTAAAAACAATGCTGTCAAATTTAATTTCATTTCCGAAATATTTGTCGGCTACCTTTTCTGTATTTGCCGGGAACGTATAAGTATTTAATTCGGTTGAAACAAGTGAGCCGTAATCTGCCGAGAAACTGCAATCAACCATCAGTCTTTCATTCAAACCGGGGTCAATTTTTAAGTTTTCAACTTCTTTGTCACTCAATAAAGTGCTTTTAAATGAAACCGGAACTGTCGAAAAAACATCCATTTCATCAATGTTGGTCCACTTTTCTTCACCGTAAAATGCACGTGCGGCAATAATTGCGTTTTCATTTACAGAGCCGTTTTTTGTATTGAATAAACTGCCCTTTGCATTATCCTTAACAAGGTAATAATCACTAGCCAAATCATCGGAAATACCTGTGCTTACGGCATAGGTCATGCCGTCCTTGACATAAGACGAAGCGTGCCCGGTGGGAAGGTAACACTTCATTTCAATGCCTTTGTTCAAATCAAAAGTGCCCGTTTCAAATGATGTTATTATTTTGTCGGCAACGCTTTCTGCATTTGTCGCAACTTTGTTTGAAGCAAGATATTCCGCAAAACTGTCTGTACTTTTACTGCTTTTATACATAGCGTAAATCAGTTTTGCATCCTTCGATGATATTGTGTTTGATTTAATGAAATTTCCCGATGCACTCTTTTGCTCTGACGCAGTATCTTTATTATCCGAATACATTGCGTCCTTTTCATAAATTATCCACGGGGTTGAAGTGCAGTATTCTTTATATTTTTGTACGTCGGTTTCAGGGTTGACTAATACACCGTTTCTGCCGTAAGCAAATGAAAGTTCGGATGAAACGGCTGTGTTTCTGTATTCAACCGACTTGTTCAACTGATAGCAATAATTCGGATTGCCTGTAAGGAAAGATGAAAAATCGTTTAATATACTTGTTTCCGATTTTATCCACTGACTTTTTATCTCCTCACAGTCATCTTCACCGTGAGCCTTGGATAACAATACGACTGTCTGCGTAAATGTCGCAAAGTTTGTACCCATAAGCATAAGATATGCGGCAACAGTATCCGCCTGGGTTTTGATTTCACCCTCAAAGCCGTGTGTAAGAGCAAGCATTTTCAACTGTGCATAGGCAGGTGAAGTGAGCGATTCTTCGCCCTGAACCCACTTTACAAAGTTTTCGTAAGCAGATTTTACATCAGATGCAAAACGCCTCTCGTTTGCGGCATTATATGCACAGGTAAACGCAAGAGAATCTGCAAGGTCTTCGGCAAATTCCTTTGCGGTTTCACGCTTTTCTTCTTCGGTAAGGTAACTCCATACGGTGTCAAAACCGCCGTATGCTTCGAGTTCTTTATTTTCAGCCGCCTGATAAATGCCTTTTTCAAGTGCTTCAATGAGCAAATCAAAACAGTTTTTACTTGTGAGTGAAGTTACGCTGTCAAAATTTGCACCGATATATTTTGACGGAAGTGTAAGTGAATAGGCAACCGGAACGGAATCAACCGAACCTTTAGGCTCACGGGGAAGTTTTTCGCCGACTTCACCGAGATTTTTTCCCGAATAAACCTGAATAAAACCGCCGTTACCGTCTTCACCGTAGAGGGCGCGTAAACCCATGGGACATTCGCCGTTTTCATCGCCCTGCCACTGCTCGATATAGTCCATAAGAAGCCGGTTTACATCGTCATTGTATTCGTTCTGATAAGTAACGAGCGGAACAACCGCATCGGAATAGAAGCGTGCCCATACATCGTCTTTATAATGATTATACTCCTGCTCCTGAAATTTAAGGTCAAGTTCGCTGAATTCATTTATAAGCGTTTCCTGAATTTCGTCAACATTTTTGTCTATTTCATTGACAGCCATCCGAATACTGTTAATTCCCTCAATAATACTTTGAGTCATATCAGTTTCATTTTCCAGCACTCCGAGGTTCATTAAAAGAGTCCTTGTACCGTTAATAAGCGATATTATCGAACTGATATTTTTTACAACACTCATCGCCGTGCCGAAATAATTGCTCGCAATTGTTGTCCATTTTTTTGCGTTCAGACGCGCCTGTTTCTCATTAGCATCTATTCTGTTAATCAATGCATGAATTGCGTGTACTGCTGTTGTAACCCGGTCCGGTAACTCTACGGGAGCATCATCACCGTATACGGTTATTTCATCTTCTTCCAATTCCATGGCAAATGCAGGAACAGCGGAACTTACTGAAATAAGAATACACAGCAAAACCGCTATGATATTTCTGCCGAATTTGATTTTTGATTTCATATTTATGACCATTCCTTTCCCCTGCGCTCCAAGGCACAAAAGGCAATGAAACCGAGTTGCTTCAACGCAGCATTTGAATTTTTGTGTTAGAATGTACTTGAGGAAGCAGGCACACTACAGAGCACGTG
>JAZUHA010000090.1:0-7188 GCA_045641485.1 Acutalibacteraceae bacterium | reverse complement strand
CTCCGACTTAAGAATAAAGAACAACTTTTATCGCTTGAAGAAGCAGGGTGTGAGATAATAAGAATGGCTGTTCCCGACCAAAATGCCGTTTGTGTTCTCGGTAAACTTAAAGAAATCGCAAAAGTACCGCTTGTTGCCGATATTCATTTTGATTACCGCCTTGCTCTTGAAAGCCTTAAAGCCGGTGCGGATAAAATTCGTATAAATCCCGGTAATATCGGCTCTTTTGACCGTGTCAGAAAGGTTGCGGATGCCTGTTCTTTAAAAAATGTACCTATTCGTGTCGGTGTTAATTCCGGCTCTGTAGAAAAAGAACTGCTTTACAAATACGGCGGTGCGACGCCCGAAGCCATGGCGGAAAGCGCTTTTAAACATATAGAACTTCTTGAAAAATGTGACTTTTATAATACCGTTATTTCAATCAAATCATCTGATGTAACAAAAATGGTAAAAGCCTATACGCTTGTTGCCGAAAACTGTGATTATCCCTTGCATCTCGGAGTAACCGAAGCGGGGACCGAAAGGTTTTCTCTTATTAAGTCATCAATCGGAATAGGCTCTTTACTTCTTAACGGTATAGGTGATACCGTTCGTGTTTCCATAACGGATACTCCCGTAAAAGAAGTTTATGCGGGTTTTGATATTCTTAAGTCTCTCAACTTACGTGTGGAAACTCCGCAAATCGTTTCCTGCCCGACTTGCGGCAGAACAAAAATAGACCTTGTTTCACTTGCCAACCGTGTAGAGGAAGCAACACGTAATATTAAAAAGCCTATTAAAATAGCGGTTATGGGTTGTGCCGTAAACGGACCGGGTGAAGCCCGTGAATCCGATATAGGTGTAGCCGGCGGAGACGGTTACGGTCTTTTGTTCAAAAAAGGAGAAATTTTAAGAAAAGTCAAAGAAGAAGACATAGTAAGCGAATTGTTAAAGGAAATAGAAAATTTATGAATTATTCGTTTTTGGAAGTTTTCGGTGAATACATATCAAATACTTCTCACCGTGAAATGCTTAAAAATGCAACATTTTCGGATTTGAATATAAACCGTGAGGAACTTCGTTTAACGGCTCTTTTGCATTTTAATGAGTTTAAAGAAATAATGTGCCTTAAGGCGGCGGCAAATTCGATTAAAGCCGCTTTAAGATTTAAAAGTGTTGAACTTGATTATGTTTTACCTCCGGAAGCACTTATATCCGATTGTTTTCCGATGCTTTTAAAGGTTGTAAAAGCGAATGTTTTGCAGACAAACGGGTTTTTAGACAACAGTGAATACACGTTTGAAAATGATATTCTTACACTTAAACTTTTAGGCGGCGGTTGCGATATTTGTAAAAATGCCGCCGCAGATACATTTCTTGAGAATTATGTATTACAGCATTTTAACAGAAAAATTACCGTTATAATTGACGGAGAAAATACAGACCATACGGAGTTTCAAAAAAAAATAGAAGAAATTGACCGTGAAAACAATAAACCCGTATTTTCCGAACTTGCACCCGGTGAACATATAACGGTTGATAATCTTCCGCTATATTTTGAAACGGCAAAATCGCTTTTCGGTCCCGATATTAAGGGAACCCCCGTTTCCATGAAAGATATACAGCCCGAAGACGGCACTGTTGTTGTCTGGGGCGATATATTTAAACTCGAAACAAAAGAAACAAAAGACGGAAAAAGACTTATAATAACTTTTAATATTACCGATTACGATTATTCATACACGGTAAAACTTTTTGATGAGAAAGAAAAACTTGAATATGTCGGTGAAAAATTAAAAGAGGGTTTGACCGTACTTGTCAGAGGTTATATAGAAGATGACCCGTTTTTAAAAGACAGAGTAATAAGAGCGAGGGCGATTTCTTCAATAGAAAAATTTGTCCCCGTAGACGATGCACCCGTAAAAAGGGTAGAACTTCATCTTCATACAAATATGTCTGCTATGGATGCTATGAGTAGTGCAAAATCCATTGTAAAAAAAGCAATGGGGTGGGGGCATACCGCAATAGCGATAACAGACCACGGTTGCGTACAGGCTTTCCCCGAAGCGTGTAACACGGCAAGAGGCTCCGGTTTTAAAATACTTTACGGCTGTGAAGCCTACCTTGTAAACGATTATAATTCAGACGGCTCTTTAATGAGCAAGGAAGAATTTATAAAACAGCGTTATTACCACTGCATTATCCTTGTAAAGAATAAGGTCGGTTTAAAAAATCTTTATGAATTGATTTCTGCTTCAAATATTGATTATTTTTACAAAAAACCGAGAATGCCGAAAAGTATGATAGCCGAAAAAAGAGAAGGTTTGATTATTGGCAGTGCCTGTTCTGAAGGTGAACTTTTCCAAAGTTTTGTAAGAGGAGATTCTCCCGAAAAAATCAAAGAGATTGCACGGTTTTACGATTATCTTGAAATTCAGCCCGACGGCAATAATGAATATATGATTCTTAAGGATAAAGACGGGTATGAAAATATCAATTCTTATGAAGATATTCATAAAATCAACCGTTCCATTATAAATCTTGCGGACGAACTCGGTAAAATGACGGTTGCCACGGGCGATGTACATTTTCTTAATAAAAATGATGCAAAATTCCGTGCAATTCTTCAGGCGGGGCAGGGCTATACGGATGCCGACCGTCAGCCACCGTTGTATCTTAAAACTACAGCCGAAATGCTCAGTGAAATGGCGTATCTCGGTGAAGAGACCGCTTATGAGGTTGTTGTTAAAAACACAAACGCCATAGCGGATATGATAGAAGCTGATATTCTGCCTTTCCCCGACGGTACCTTTGACCCGAAAATTCCCGGCGCAGATGAAGATTTGCCCAAATTCTGCTGGGAAAGAGCAAAAGAGTGGTACGGAGATCCGCTTCCTTCGGTTGTTTCCGAAAGACTTGATAAAGAATTAAAATCTATAGTTGAACACGGCTTTGCGGGGCTTTATATGATAGCACGTCTTCTTGTTAAAAACTCCGAAGAACACGGTTATTATGTCGGTTCCCGTGGTTCTGTAGGCTCTTCGTTTGTTGCCATAATGGCAGGTATTTCCGAAGTTAATCCGCTTCCTCCGCATTACCGTTGCCCAAATTGCAAGCACTCCGAATTTTTCTTGCATAATGAAGTCGGCTCGGGATTTGACTTGCCTAAAAAAGATTGTCCGGAATGCGGTACGGATATGGTTCGTGACGGTCACGAAATACCGTTTGAAACATTCCTCGGATTTTACGGTGATAAATCACCCGATATTGACCTTAACTTTTCGGGTGAATATCATGCAAGCGCACATAAATATACCGAAGAACTCTTCGGAAAAACTCATGTTTTTAAAGCAGGTACAATTTCCGGTGTTGCCGATAAAACGGCATACGGTTATGTACGAAAGTATCTTGATGAGCGCGGACTTGTATATTCAAAAGCGGAAATAGACCGCCTTACAATAGGCTGTACCGGTGTCAAAAGAACAACAGGTCAGCACCCGGGCGGTATGGTTGTTGTTCCGGCAGAATATGATGTTTGCGATTTTACTCCAATACAGCACCCTGCAGACGATAACTCAAAGGGTATTATTACAACTCACTTTGATTTTAACTCGATGCACGATACGCTTTTAAAACTTGACGAACTCGGACACGATGTTCCCACGATTTATAAACATCTTTACGACCTTACGGGTATAGATGTTATGGATATTGATATTGCGGATAAAAGTCTTATTAAACTTTGTACAACTCCGGAGCCTCTCGGCGTAACACCGCAGGATATCGGTTGGGAAACGGGTACTCTTTCCATACCGGAAATGGGTACGGGTTTTGTATGCGGAATGCTTCTCGAAGCACAGCCGCAGACTTTTTCGGATTTACTCCAGATATCCGGTCTTTCACACGGCACGGCGGTTTGGCTCGGAAATGCGCAGGATTTGATTAAAGACGGAACCTGTACGATTTCCGAAGTTGTGGGTACTCGTGACAGCATAATGGTTTACCTTCTTCATAAAGATTTGGAGCCGAAAGATGCTTTTAATATTATGGAGAATGTTCGTAAAAAGAATAAACAACTTACTCCCGAAATGGAAGTTATAATGCGTGACCACAATGTGCCGGAATGGTATATTGAATCATGCAAAAAAATTCAGTATATGTTCCCCAAGGCTCATGCGGCGGCGTATGTTATAGCGGCTTTAAGACTTGCATGGTACAAAGTTTACAGAAAACTTGAGTATTACTGTGCATATCTTACTGTTCGAGGCGGTGATGTCGATGCCGAATCCATGTGTAAAGGCAAAGATGCCGTATGGACTCTTTTGCAGATGATAAAAGCGAAAGGAAATGAAGCATCACAAGCCGAAAAAGATAAAGAAACAATTATGATGATTGTTCATGAAGCCATGGCAAGGGGAGTTGAATTTTTGCCTATAGATATTTATAAATCCACGGCAAATTCATACGAGCCGGAAGACGGTAAAATCAGAATGCCTTTCGGTTGTCTTCCGGGTGTAGGCGAGGCGGCGGCGGAATCTTTGGCGGCTGCCCGTAATGACGGCGGAGCGGAATTTACTTCAATAGAGGATTTTGCAATTCGTGCAAAGGCTTCAAGTGCTTCCGTTGCGGCGTTGAGATCAGTCGGTGCTTTCGGTGATTTACCGGAAAGCGACCAAATATCTTTGTTTGAAATGATGTAGTTATATAAAGGAGTGTTCATTATGTCAGAAAAAATCGGTAAAAAAATTCTTAAAGGCGCAGGTGTTGCGGCTCTTGCTGGTCTCGGAGTAAGCGCCGTTCGTGCTGCAACGGTTTATAAACCGGAAAAACCTACCGCCGGTGCGGATTTAACACCCGAAAAGGTTGATGTTGACAGATTTGTAAAAAATCTTTCAAAGGCAATTCAGTTTAAAACTATAGCAAATGTTGACGAAAGCCTTGTAGATTGGGCTGTATTTGATGAGTTCCACGCATTTTTAAAAGAAACTTATCCGCTTGTACACGAAAATCTTGATTTACAGATAATATCCACAAGAAGTTTGCTTTATCATTGGAAAAGCGATTTTCCCGAGAAAGAGCCTATAGCATTGCTTGCTCATCAGGACGTTGTTCCCGTTTCTCCCGGAACAGAGGGTGACTGGACTTATGATGCTTTCGGCGGTGAAGTTGCCGACGGATTTATCTGGGGCAGAGGTACTCTTGATATAAAGAATCAGTTAATAGGTATTATGGAAGCCGTTGAAACGCTTCTTGAAGAAGGCTTTAAACCCGAAAGAGACGTTTATCTCTGCTTCGGTCATAACGAGGAAGTTATGGCAGAGGGTGAAGCTTCCGGTGCATACTGCATAATGAAATATTTCAAGGAAAAAGGCATTAAACTTGACAGTGTTATAGATGAGGGCGGCGCAATTCTTCCCGTTGATATCAAAGGTGTTATAAAGAAAAATATTGCCGGTGTAGGCGTTGCGGAAAAAGGTCATGTGGACTTCAAAGTTTCCGTAAATGCAAAGGGCGGTCATTCTTCCACTCCTGCAAAGCATAACGGTCTCGGCGCTCTTTCAAAAGTTGTTCTTAACCTTGAAAATCATCAGTTTAAAGGCGAGTTAACACCGTCGCTCTGGAAATTATTTAACGAAATCGGCAAAAACACAACTTATCCCGTACGTATCGTTGCTTCAAATCTTCCTCTTTTAAAACCCCTTGCCGAGAAGATTTGCCTTAATATCCCCGAAACTGCCGCAATGATGAGAACGACTACTGCCGTAACCCAGGCAAAGGGCAGTCCCGCTCCGAATGTTCTTCCGCAGAACCCGTATGTAAATATAAACTTCCGCATTATGCCCGGTCAGACTATTGAAGATGTTGAAAAACACATCAGAAAATACGCCGGTAAAAATGCCGTAATTGAACTCGTAGAGGGTAATGCACCGTCAAAAATTTCTCCCACGGATTCCCGTGCATTCAATGCTATTACAAAAATTTGCAAGGATATGAATCCCGATAATATCGTAGCACCGTATCTTGTTATGGGCGGTACGGATGCCCGTCAGTACGAAGATGTCTGTGATAATATTTACAGATATTCTCCGTATCTTGTAGATACCTCACTTCTTTTAACAACTCACGGAACAAACGAAAGACTTCCGCTTAATGCAGTAGAAGACGGCGTTGCATTCTTTAAGAGATATATCAAAGAACTTGCAAAGTAATTTTAGAGATGCTTCGCACGCCTACGGCGCAGGCTTTTGGCAAAAACCCTTGTGGGTTTTCAGGCGTATTTTGCAGACAAAATACAGGCTTTTAGAATTATAACAGCAAGTATATTTGTTCATATTTAGTAAATTGAGCAAATATAATACAAAAAACCGGTTTATCGTTCAACTTTAACAGAACGGTAAACCGATTTTTATTATCCTGAAAATGCAAAGCTGTAGCCTAAACGCTTCAGTATTTGCCTGAAGATTGCGCCGAAGGTGCGCCTGACTGTAAAGCAGTCAACTAACCAGTAATCACTGTTATTCATCCGGCAGAAAACTTATTTCATAAGTCCGTTGGCAACGCACCAATCGTGGAAAGATTTTAAAGAACGAACTCTTGCGGGAGAAAGAGTTGCACCCGCTCTTGTAACGGTCTTAAATGTGTCAATGCCCTGAAGTCTTATGAGTTCTTTTGCCGAAGCATTAAATCCGCTGTCTATAGCACAGTCAAGAAGAATGATTTCATTGTATCTCTGTTCGGCAAGCGCCATATCGCCGCTTACGAATGCATCGTGGAAGCGTGCAAAGAAAGCACTGCCGCAAGAAGTGGGTGTAGCCATAACTCCTCTTGCACCGGCTTTATAAGAATCAAAAAGGAAAGGCATATTTGCCTGAATAACTGTTGAATTGTGCTTGTTTTCAATTTTATCAACTATACCGTTTTCCATAGTGCATGTAGTATCTTTAATACCCCAGATAAGGTCGTTTTCGGTTAATCTGCCGTATGCTTTGCCGCTTATATGGCAGGGCTGAAGACCGGGAAATTCATAAACATATACGGGTAATGTTGTTTCTTTTGCAAGTTTTTCTATGTAATCTACAAGAATATCGTCATCATCACCAAGACCTTTGCTTACAAAAACAAGACCGTCTACGCCGGTTGCTTCCATTTTCTTTACTTCTTCTGCCTGGTGAAGTCGGAGGCCAAGCGGTCTTAGGAAGACAAGACTTT
>JAZUHA010000089.1:0-3602 GCA_045641485.1 Acutalibacteraceae bacterium | reverse complement strand
ACAAAAGCGTCAATCTGAGCAGAGTTATCGTTTTGTATTTCTTCAAGAATAGATTTCATACATAAATCAGCTCCTCGTTTACAATTTCCGTCGCACGGTTGTAGATATTATTCATTTCCTGCACCCAAAGCATCTGATTATTGGCTTTAAGCTGTTCGGTAATGCCCTCATTTTCAGCAAGTTGTTTGACAAGCAGAATGAACATATCCTCAGCCTGTTCATTAATATGTGCAAGATGAGTGTGGAGAGTGTTGTCCATCAGCATAATTGAATAAATGGCTTTGCGGTGATTTTTAAGATAATCTCTGTGCCGCCTGCCCCAAACACCAATGGGACGACTGTCTGTTTCGGGTGGTACGGTTAAATTCGGGATAAGATAATCTCCGATTTGTGTGTATGTGATTTCTGTTTTTGGCATAAGAAAACCTCCTTTAATCTGGTAACTGAATTGTACCAAGTTAAGGAGGTTTTGTTAATTGTGCGAATTTAAAAATCGCATATTATATTTTATCTAAATCTATTTCATACAAAATCGCTTTTCCAGATGGTTCAGCTCGTAAGATGCCCAACTTTTGTAATTGTTCAATTGATTTTTTGACAGTAGTATACGATTTACCTACAATTTTTTGTAATCTTGAAATGGAAAGCCCTTCATTATCAAATAAGGCATTTAACAATAGATAAAAAGCGATTTTATCATCAAGACCTGTTAATGACAACTGTTTTAATCTACTTGAATAGTAGTTTTGCATTTTTATTCTATTAAATATTTCTTCACACAATTCCATTTCAGCTTTCAAAATAAATTCAAGGAATTGAATAATGAAAGGGGTTAAATCTCCTTTATTTCTTTTGTCATTGGTTTCAGTGAACATTTTGTAATATTGGGATTTATGCTTTTTAATAATATATGATAAGCGATATGCGGTCAAATGATTTAAATATTTAGAGATATAGTAACTGCTTATAAAACGATCAATTCGTCCATTTCCGTTATAAAACGGATGAGTATATGCAAATAAATAATGAAAAACAGCAGCGGAAACTAAATAGTTTTCATTTTTGTCGTTTAAAATTTTTAAAGCAGATGTAAGATTTGATATTATTTTGGATTCGGGATAAGAACCGACATGAATTTCCTTTCCGGTATCTGAATAAACGCTGACAGAATCTTTTCTGAATAAAACTCCGTCAGGTCTGTCTTCCGAATCTTCTTCAACAACTTCCGGTAATACAATTTCGTCATATAGTTTTCTGATATCTACACAAGAATCAAGCGGAATATCTGCCTTTTTTTCTAATGCTTGATATTTTCTGATAAGTCCATTGAATCTTCCGTTAAAGCTGTTCTTTTCGATTTTACTTAATGTACTCTTAATTTGTTTTTTTGTAGAAAACACATTTTCAATATCGTTTGTTTGTTTGATTTCGTCAATGAGTATTTGCCTTGTATATTGCAAAATTGCTATATTAGGCAGATTGGTCATCATTGCACCTAAATCTTTATCAACACTTGCGATTTTGGTTACCAACATCAAAATTTCCTGATTTATTATATAAAAAGCCTGATTGCCGGAAACTTCAAAATCAAGAAGAACGGCACTTTCACTGTTTATTCTTGATTTATACACTTCCTGATATTCTTTTTCGTCTGTATAGCTAAGTGTCAATAATTTTTTATATTCCATAATGCCTCACCTCACTATATTCTATTATATCCGATTTTTGAAAAATGTAAAGCGTATTTTAAATACTTATGTTTCATTTTTCACGATTTTTGAAATATAATGTACAAAAAATGACGGTTATGTTTCACTTTATATAAAAATCCTCCGTGAATCGTTGCTTGATAGCACACTAAATTCATGGAGGTTTACTGATTGTGCAAATTATCAAATTGCATAATTAAGCCTGTTTGGAACCGTGACCTTTTAAGTGATTTTTTTCAACAAGCCTAACGCATTTTGGCATTTTCTTTCCTAAGATTTCCTAACATGAGACCTAACATTTGCCTAATACTTCCGAAAATAAGCATTTTTTAAGCAGTTTTTTACATACTTTTTAGTGTTATTTTATGTTAGGTATTCACAATCAAAAGGACTAAATAACACAATATAATGTGCAATAATCACAAATAAACACTATATATAGCCCCTCCAAAACCGCGTGCCGAGGGTTCAAGTCCTTCTGCCCCTGCCAAGGAAAATCGCGAAAAAGCCTTATATATCAAGGACTTTCGCGATTTTCTTTTCGTTCAAAAAAAGATGTTTTGTATAACGGTGTTCAGAATATTTGGTTCAAATACTTGGGTCAAACGCCTATTTGGTTTAGGTTTTTGGTTCAGATTTTATTGCTTTTTATGTTTTCAAGAGTGTATGTTTCATTTTGCTTCAGCAGACATTATTTATTACGATAAATCTGTCGCTTTTTTGCATGATTACCATAATCATTTCACTTCGGCGTGAATATAGTTATAAACAGGTGAGGGTTATGATTATGTCTGCGAAAAAAATTATTATTACTGCGTTAATTCTTGTCGGAGCAATTGCGGTTTCCGTTCTGATTCCGCTTCGGGAGGTTGTCAGCTCCGTTATGACGGGCATGGGTGATATTCCGATTTTCAGCGTTGATACGCCCGTCAGGTGCGTTGCGCTGACTATGAATCTTGAAGCCTACATAAACATCGAAAAGCTGAACGAGGTTCTCGGCAACGAAAAAATGACGTTTTTCGTTGGAAGCTACTACGAGAATTCATACGCTTCCGATATTATCAAACTGAAAAAATGCGGTCACTCAATAGGAATACTTGAAAGAGATATGAACAGCAAAAGCAAAAAAGAAGTTTACACCGCACTGACCGACAGACTTGGAAACTTCACCTATATGACAAGTGCGAATGCTGATTTGGTGCGATTTGAAAGCTACGATTCCGCCTGCGTGAAGTCAACCTTTGATTTGGACTTGTTTCCCGTGCAGTGGTCGGGCAACGACACAACCGAGGCGTTTTCCAACGGAGATATTATTCTTGTGAAAGATATTGAAAGTCTGAAAAAGACTATAAAAAGGCTTAAAAACAGCGGTTTTACACTTGTTACGGTAGATGAACTGATTTACAGAGAAAACTTCCGCATATCCGAAAACGGTGTGCAGGTGAAACCATTAGCACAATAAGATGTAAGTATATGTCCATGCCTTGACATTTTTTCTAAAACATTGTACTATATTAAAGATATATTTATCAAAATCGGCAATTGGTAATTTTAATATTTATCATTAGTTAGATTTGTGCTTACCATAACCATATTTTGACAAATTCAAAAGGAATGATTGTTATAAACACAGAAATTAAAAAGCCAAGAAATTCCAATATTGAATTGCTAAGAATAATTTCAATGTTTTTAATTGTAGCGTTTCACATTAAAATTGATGCAGGTTTACCGATATATAATTTATTTTTAAGTTTTTCTGTAAGCATTTGGGGTATTTTAGGAGTATATCTGTTTGTTATAATCAGTGCGTGGTTTAATGTACAGTCAAAATTTAGTTTAAAACATTTATTTTCAATAATAATAAAAGTTTTTTCTTTTATCCTGTTATTCTTT
>JAZUHA010000088.1:0-2978 GCA_045641485.1 Acutalibacteraceae bacterium | reverse complement strand
TGCAAGGAACAGAACATTTTTAATCCATTTATTGCGAAGCAATACTTCAACAAGTGAAATCGACACTCTCGTTTTGCCCGTACCCGTTGCCATAACAATAAGCCCTCGGCGCTGTTTATTGTTGAAACGCTCGCAAATGTTTGTTATAGCCATTTTCTGATACGGTCTGCCCGAAATATCATCTCGAATTTTCAAATCAGTAATAGAACCTCGTTGGCGTTTTTGCAGCATATATTCAAGTTCTTCGGCACTGTGAAATGCAACAACCTTACGTGCAGGATATATACCGTCAACAACATAAATATCATAGCCGTTTGTGTAATAAAGCACCGGAACATAGCCATACTGTGTTTTCATACATTCACCGTATTTCTTAACTTGTTCACTGCCGACAAGTGCTTCAACGCTTGTTTTTTTAGCCTCAATAATTGCAAGCGGTTTACCGTCTTTGCCGTAAAGCACATAATCGCAGAAACCGATTCCGGATGTATTTTGTATGCCCTTAACGGGTATTTCACAGCAGGCTTTGCCCGGAAATACAGAACCGCTTACAACCTTTGTGCCGTCGGGTAATACGGTTTCGCCGGTAGGTTCAACAACATCCCAACCGACCTCACCGAGATACAGGTCAATATATATACGTCTTGTCTGTGCCTCGCTCATATACGGCGGTAAAACAAGTGCGCCGATATCCTCGGGTTTATTGTATTTTTTATAAAGGAACTCAACGAAGAAAAGAAGGTTATCAAGCGCGAGTTTAGCCTGTGTCTTTTTGATATGCGTTCCGTGAGCCGCATTCATACCGAGTTTGCGGATATAATGAAGTGTTTCAAGCAGCGTTGAATTGTCTGTAAAATTCACAACGGTTCTGCTGTTGAGCAATTCGAGCATGGTTGCTGATTCCGGCAGCCGAATGCACTCTTTGCCGTAAATAAACTCAATAACGCACATCAGCGCCGATCTGCATTTTGCTGCAATATCGGCGGGGTTTGTTGCTGTATTCGCTTCGCAGCAGGCAGAATATATATTGGTATATTCCTGATTGCCTGCAATAAATTCAAGCATATTGTTCCCCCCATTTCTCACGAAAGAAATATGTAGTTATTATATCACAAAATTTTATTTCTGCAAATTTTGATTTGTCGAGCTGTTTGCAGAAGTTTTCAAACTCAATTTGCACTTCCATAGGTGGCAGATTTATCGGCATTGCTTTTACATACGATACAGCCGCAATATTCTGTATACCGCTGCCTTTTGTTTCAAGATTACCGATACTCTGCCTCATATAAGTTAAGAAACAGATTGGCAAAATTCTATTATTCAAAGTAAACTTGCAAAGTGCCTGATTTATTAGTCCGCGTTCGCATCCCTCAGGAAGTTGATACAACTCTCCCATTGTACCAGAGCAACTCATTAAAATATCGCCAGAAACACACTCAAATCGTTTTAGTTCTTGGAATTTCTCTTCAGTAACATAATATGTTCCGATAGTCGAACTCTTTTGAATAGCATGCTTTTGCTCATAGACCTTATAAGTTGTATCGCTTGGCTCAACAAAGAATTCTTTCTTTAATGCACTACCAAATGGTCCTCTAACAACAGACGAACAAACATCACCAACTGTCACTTGTGTCCATCCTTTAGGGTTGGTCTCTGGATCTCCAAAGACCTCGACAAATCGGGCTTTGATGAGTTCGTCAAGTTTTTTGAGTTCAAGTTTTCGTTGCTCTATAATTCTTTCAGTTTTGCCAAGCATAGCAACAATCTCCGCCTGTTTTTCTAAATCATCAAGATTAAATTCTTCATTTTTATAATCACGAAAATATATATGCGGTATGGTAGCACCTGAAAAATACTTTTCCAAGTGCATATACTTTACCACATAACAAAGATATTCCGGCAATACATTGCTTTTTGGCAACAGATACTGCATTGTACCGATAACAGAAGATTTTGCAGGAAGTAATACCGTTCTGCCAATTCCGGCTCCGTCTTTTACAACAGCGACATACGGCTTTTCTTGATGATAAAAGTCAACATTACCAATATATCCGGCAGCACCGTAAATAGGATAATCTCCGACTTGTTCTATTACATCTGATTGTTTGAGATTTGATGAGGCTTTATCACAAACATCTTCAAGTTTTACTTTCATATTTTCATCCCTACAAATCCGAATTTAATTATCTATATATCTTTTTCCTGTTAAAGAATAGTAACAACTATTATCATTGTTTATACCTAACGGTATTGGTGTTTCTAACTTAACTATTCCGTATATAATAAAATTATTTATTATTTTAAGAACTTCAAACTCCCCAATATGAAGTGATTTAGAAATATCATGTATTGAAAAACACCTTTTTGCATACATATAGTTATATATTTTCTTGTTCATAATAAGCAAACCCCCAAATTTACTATTTTCATTTAACCTTTTTTGCATTAACAGAAGTTATTATATTCATACTTTTTCCGTAATTCAATGGTGATAATTTGACACATTTCAATTTTCTGCAGTTAAAAGTGTCTCCAATTCATCCATTTCAACCTTAATTCGACTTTCAAGCTCCCGTAGTTCTGCAATAATCTCGCTTGTGGGCGGATACTCAACAGGCTTATATTCCGTCTTTTTGTACTTATTTATTGAAAGGTCATAATCATTTTCAACAATTTCATCTTTCGTCACAAAGAATGATTTATCGGTACGTTCGCGTTCTTTTTCCGCTTCGAGATTTTTAAACCGTGCAATTATGTCGGGAATATCATTGTCGGCAATCTCCGAACGCTTATCGTCAAGCGAAAAGCCGTCCGCCTGCATATCATAAAACCATACATCGCCTGTACCTGCAGGATCTTTCGAAAAGACGAGAACAGCAGTTGAAACACCGGCATAAGGTTTAAACACACCAGAAGGCATTGAAATAACGGCAATAAGTCGGTTGTTTTCTATAAGTTCTTTGCGGATTGATTTATGT
>JAZUHA010000087.1:0-22129 GCA_045641485.1 Acutalibacteraceae bacterium | reverse complement strand
GACTCGGTCGTGACGGCTATTCAATGGTAAGTCAGGGCAAGGTTGAAACGCTTATTTCCGGTAAATCCGGTGAGCGCCGTGATATGCTTGAAGAAGCCGCCGGGATTTCTCATTATCGCTACAGAAGAAGCGATGCTTTAAAAAGGCTTGACCAGGCGGAAGAAAATCTTTTAAGACTTCGTGATATTCTGTCCGAACTCGAAAGCCGTGTAGGTCCCTTAAAACAGCAGAGCGAAAAAGCCAAAAAGTTTTTGGAATACTCTGCCGAAAAGAAAAACCTCGATATAGGTATATGGCTTTACACAATAGAAAAAACAAAAGATTATTTAAGAGATTACGAAAAAAAGATTGCCGTAGCCGAGATGCAGTATTCCGATGTTTGCAAAGTTCTTGACGAAACGGCGGAAAAAGCAGAAAACATAATTGCCGAAACACAGGCTATAACCGCAAAAACAGATGAAATACACCGTGCATCTTCGCTTCTTGAGGAGCAGGCGGCGGTTCTTGAAAGTCAAGTGGCGGTACATGAAAATACCGTTCTTCATAATAATGAAACAATAGAAAGAATAGAAAAAGAAAAAGAAAGTGAAAACGATACCGATTTACAGATAGCCGAACAGATTGAAAATACAAAAAATGCTGTTACAGAACTCGAAAAGTTTATAGAAGATAAGAAAAAAGAACTCCTTAAACTTTCGGGCGAAATAGAGGTTTTAGGTGACGAAAACAGCCGTTCGCAGGAGGAAAGTTTAGCTCTTTCCGAAAGTGTTTCAAAACTTTCTCTTGAAATCGCCGACAACCGTGTTACGGTTTCAACGGCAGAGTCTTCGGCTGACGAAATAGATAAACGCATTTTCTCGATAGACGAACAAAGCGACAGCCGTCTGGCGGTTTTAAGTCAATTAAAATCCGAAAAAGAAAAATCGGAAAAAGACATTGAGTTAAATGATGAAAAACTCGGTGAACTCAATAATTCCGTTAAGGGAATAGAACTTTTAACCGAAAAAAGACTCCAAAAACTCAATTTACTTAAAGAAGACGAAATAAATCTTAAAAACACGCTTCATATAAAAAATTCAAGAGTACAGATGCTTTCTGATCTTGAAAAAAATATGGAGGGGTATCAGGGCAGTGTAAAAGCCGTTATGAGAGAAGTGAAAAGAGGAACTCTCAAAGGCGTGCACGCTCCCGTTTCGCAGATTATATCGGTAAAAGACAAATATTCTCTTGCAATAGAAACGGCTCTCGGCGCACAGATACAGAATATTGTTACCGAAACGGAAAACGATGCAAAAAAAGCGGTTTCTTTCTTAAAAGAAAGCGGCGAGGGCAGAGCAACATTTTTGCCGCTTACTTCCGTAAAAGGCAGAGTTCTTGAGGAAAAATCGCTTGACGACTGTTTGGGCTTTGTAAACCTTGCAAACGAACTTGTTTCTTACGATGAAAAATACGAAGAAATCATAAAATCACTTCTCGGCAGAACGGCTGTAGCGGAAAATCTTGACGATGCCGTGGGAATTGCAAAAAAATACTCCTACCGCTTTAAAATAGTTACGCTTGACGGTCAGGTTGTAAATGCCGGCGGTTCCATAACTGGCGGCTCAAAACTCAAAAATGCGGGAATATTGAGCCGCAGTAACGAAATTGAAAAACTAAAAAAAGAGTGCGAAGAAACAGAAGAAAAGTTAAAACTTTTATCCGAAAGTATAACTTCACAGCGGGAGTCCTGCGCTTTAGCTTCGGCGGAACTTGACGGCACAAAAGCCGAAATTGCCAAACTTTCGGAAGAAAAAATCCGTCTTGAAGGTGTGCTTAACCTTAAAAACGGTCAGATTTCGGCAGTGGAAAGTACGGAAAAAGATGCACAGACCGAAAAAGAAAATCTTATTGCCCGTAAAGAAACGATAATTAAAAATTCAAAAGAAGCGTCACTTAAACTCGAAGAACTTACGGCTCTTTTGAAAGAAGCGGAAAATGCTCTTTCTTCACTTACGGGTGACAGAGAGGCTTTGCAGAAAAAGCGGGAAGATTTGACTGCCGCCGCTTCACAAATCAATCTTGCAATAGCTACCGCAGGCAAGGAAATTGAAGAAAAAACCGATTCACTCGAAAGACTTTCGGGCAGAAGTACAAGCCATAAGGACAGGCTTACACAACTTGATGATGAAATTTTTGAAATAAAAAAGAAAAACGAAGAACTGACGGAACTTATGGCGGTACTTCGTGAGGAAGTAAAAGAACTCCGTGATAATGTAAAAGTTTCCGAAAAAGATATTGAAGAAAATATCAAAAAAAGAGCTCAACTCGAAAAAATAAGCGGTGAACTCCGTCTTACGGAAAGACAGAAAAACGACGAAAAAGAAAAACTCGGTAA
Organism: Acutalibacteraceae bacterium; assembly: GCA_045641485.1. GTDB lineage: Bacteria > Bacillota > Clostridia > Oscillospirales > Acutalibacteraceae > DTU089. Next base: position 19,755 of record JAZUHA010000087.1, on the reverse strand, counting down.
AGAAACCGCAAGACTCACGGAGCGCCGTGAAACTATGGAAAAAGAACTTGAAGATGTTGAAAACAAACTCTTTGAGGAATATGAACTTACAAGGCGTGAAGCGGAAAATCTCGGCATAGTTATAGAAAACATTTCCGAATCAAGACGGAAACTTGCGGAATTAAAATCAAAAATCAAAAGCCTCGGCAGTGTAAATGTCAGCGCTATCGAGGAATACAAAGAAGTTTCCGAACGCTATGAATTTATGCATGCTCAAGTTAGCGATGTTGAAAAGTCGAAAGCGGAACTTATTAAAATTATCGGTGAATTGACCGGTAAAATGGGCGTTCGTTTTAAAGAACAGTTCGACAAAATCAATACTTCATTCGCAGAGACTTTTTCCGAACTTTTCGGCGGAGGAAAAGCGAGCCTTGTTTTAACGGGCGAAGATGTGCTTGAATGCGATATTGATATAAAGGTACAGCCTCCGGGAAAAAATGTTCAGAATATTTCACTTCTTTCCGGCGGAGAAAAAGGGCTTTCGGCAATAGCGCTTTTAATTGCAATATTAAAAGTGAATCCCTGCCCGTTCTGCATATTTGATGAGGTGGAAGCGGCACTTGATGATGTCAATGTTGTTCGTTATGCTTCGTACTGCCGTCGTATGACTTCCGCAACGCAGTTTATACTTATAACGCACCGTCGCGGCACAATGGAAGAAGCCGATATGCTTTACGGCGTCACCATGCAGGAAAAAGGCGTATCAAAACTGCTTGAGTTAAAGACCGCCGAAATGGCAAAACAAATGGGCTTGGAGTGATATTTTGCGCATCTCGGCTTTTACTCACCCTCTCGCGTATCTCCATACGCGTCGGGGCTCGTAAAAACCGACCTGCACTAAAATCTCACTCCAATCCGAAAAGTGATATTTTGCACATCTCGGCTTTTACTCAATACTAAAAGAAAGGGTGTATCCTTTTGGGCGTTTTTAAAAAAATCAACTTCGGGTTACGAAAAACAAGAAACAATATGTCGGGGGCTATAGATAATGTTCTTGACAGCTACACATCGATTGACGAAAGTCTTTTCGATGAGCTTGAAGAAGCTCTCGTAATGGGTGATGTCGGCGTACAGACCGCATCCGAAATCACGTTAAAATTAAATGACAGAGTACGCAAAAAAAATCTTAAAAATCCCGCAGACGTAAAAACGGAAATAAAAGAAATCGTTGCCGAAATGCTCCAGGGCGGCGAGGATATGGGACTTATTACGATTCCTTCGATTATTCTCGTAATCGGTGTAAACGGTGTGGGAAAGACGACAACTATAGGCAAGATGGCTTCTATGTATAAAGCACAGGGAAAAAGTGTGATTTTGGGTGCCGCCGATACCTTCCGTGCCGCCGCAATAGACCAGCTTGATGTATGGGCACAAAGAGCCGGTGTTGATATTGTAAAGCACAAGGAGGGGGCAGATCCCGCCGCAGTTATTTACGATACAATAGCCGCCGCTAAAGCAAGAGGCAGTGAGATAATTATCTGTGATACGGCAGGCAGACTTCATAACAAGAAAAATCTTATGGAGGAACTTGCAAAGATTTACCGTGTCATAGACCGTGAACTTCCGTATTCCGACCGTGAGGTACTTTTGGTACTTGATGCCACTACAGGGCAAAACGCCGTTAATCAGGCACGTGAATTTGCAAAAATTGCCGAGATTACGGGTATTGTCTTAACAAAACTTGACGGTACCGCAAGGGGCGGTGTTGTTCTCGCTATTAAAAATGACTTGAAAGTTCCCGTTAAATTTATCGGTGTAGGTGAGGGGATAGACGATTTACAGCCCTTTAACCCCACGGCATTTGCCGAAGGCTTATTTGAAGCGCTTCCCGAAGATTATGAGGAAGACGAAATAGACCTTTCAAAGATAAAAGAAGATATTCCCGTAACCGAAAATACCGAGGAAGATAATTTTAAAGAAGAACTCGCAAAAGCCTTTGAAGCGGTTTCCGAAGCCATGAATGAACTTAACGAAGAAGAAAACTCCCGAGAAGATATTCAGAAGATTGACGAATCTGAAGAAACAGAAGAAACGGAAGAAACGGAAGAAGTTTCTGTATCGGAAGAAGAAAAGATCGAAGAAATTTCCGAAAAAACGGTTGTTTCGGAAGAACAGAAAGCCGAACCCGAAAATGAAGTTACCGAAGAAAACGAAACGGCAGAACCCGAAGCAACCGAAACAGAAGAAGTTTCTTCGGAGAAAACAGAAGAAAAAGAAGAACCCAAAAAGAAAAAAGGATTCTTCGGGAGATTATTCAGATAATGGACAAAACTTTTTTAATCGCAACTCACAATATGAAAAAAAGAGACGAACTTTACCGCATTCTTTCTCCTCTCGGTATAGATGTCAAAACAGCCGAACAGGCGGGTATTGAGATTACCGATGTAGAGGAAACGGGAGAAACTTTTAAAGAAAATGCACTTTTAAAAGCGAAATCAGGTTGTCTTGAAAGCGGTATGCCGTGCATTGCGGATGATTCGGGTCTTGCGGTTGACTATATAGTCGGCGCTCCCGGTGTGTATTCCGCACGTTTTTCGGGTGAACACGGAAATGATGAAAAAAACACCGAAAAACTTTTAAAAATTATGAACGGTGTTCCCGAAAACGAAAGAACGGCAAGATATGTTTGTGTGGTTTGCTGTGCTTTTCCCAACGGAGATGTTCTTTTTTCAAGAGGTGAGTGTGAGGGCAGTATAGGGTACGAAAAAATCGGAAACGGCGGTTTCGGATATGACCCCGTATTTATGACAGACGGCAAAAGTTTTGCAGAAATCACTCCGGCGGAAAAAGATAAATTGAGTCACCGAGGAAAAGCGTTAAAACTTATGGCGGAAAAACTTAAGGAGTATTATTCCGACAAGCAGTAATAACCGTGCCGAGTTCGGTACTGTCAACAAGAAGACGGCAGTTACCGAGTTCGGCTTCTTTTGTTTTAAGAGTTTTTTGCTTTATGTATTTGTTTATTCCGTTTTTGTTTAAAATATTTATCACATCTTCGTTGTTTATTGAATATGATATTATGCAGTTTTCAATAAAGTTTTTAAACTTTTCATCTTTAACGGAATCGTTATTAAACGTCATTGTCATACTCGAAAGGTTTCTGTCACCGTCATAGCAAAACTCAATATAAACATCTTTTTTATTTATACGGTAAAAACGGCTGAATATACTTTTGTTTGTGTCAATTCCGTAGCCCGACGGTGAAAAATCCCCGCTTTCGTAAATTTTATTCATTCTTTCACAAAAGCCGCTTAACGAATCCGAATTATCTTTTACGGAACAAGCGGATAAAAATACAAGTAAACATAGTATCAAAGATAAGTATTTTGCCAAAAATCTCACTGCTTTCGATGTATTATTAACAATATTTTAACATTTTTGTTGACAATATGTAGTAAAATATTTACTGTATATAATTATGTAATATTGTGACAAAATATATATTTTTCAAAGGAAAATAATATGAAGAAATATTCCGAAAAGTTCATATCTTGTGTTTTGGCGTTGATTTTATTTCTTATGCCGCTTTCGTGCAGTGCCGCATCGTTTTCATATCCTGCAGGTGTAACCGAAAGTTCGGCTTTAAATGCCGTGTCTTCTTCAGATAAACTTATATCGTCTGTTTTGAAAACGGTAATGAATACAACGCTTAAAAATCTTTTGACACCCGTTCTGTACGGTAACGATACTCTTTCGGGTGCTGTTAAAGGTATATATCAGGGGCTTGAGGCAAATTCGGGCGAACTTAAAAATATGGGTATAGATGTTTCCGTAAAAAGCGTTGCGGGAGCACTTTCCTCCTACCCGTCTGTTTCAAAAAAACTTTCCGCTTACGGCACTTGGAGTGAAGTTGATTTAAACGGCGTAAATTGGGGCGTAAAAGATAAGAAAGAGTTTTCAAAAGCACTTGCCGCTTCGCTTTCTCCGTTTAATGATGTTTTGTATGCGCTTCTTTGCTCCGGCAGTATAAAAGTTTCCGTTATTTCCGTCAAGGGCGGAAACGGTTATGAAAAATCAATAATTCCGTTACTTAAGACTTTTGATTGCAAAGATTATCTTTCACCGGAAGAATTTGTAAAAACGGCTTCGGGAAATAAGAATACAATGGTTTACAATATTCTTATGCCTTTTCTTATTTCTCTTGAAAAAATGTGTGCTTCTCCCGTAAATTCTCTTTGCAAAGTACTTCCGCAGATTGCTTATTTTATAAACAGCGGTAAGTTAAATCAGTGCCTTGACGATTTGATTGCTCCCGTAACAGAAAGCAGTCTTGTAAAAATCGCCGTTGCGCTTAAACTCGTTGACCTCACTTCGGTAAACTTTGATGTTAATAAAACGCTTGATGACGGCTTGAAAGCCATATCGAAAGAAAACGGCTTTACGCTTCCGAAATTTGATTTGGCACTTCTCGCTTCCTGCGGTAAAACAGAAAACGGCGGCTTTACCTCCGATAAGGGCAAAGCATTTGTCGTTATTATGAGATATCTTGCGGAATTGCTTAAAAATAACAAAGATGCACTTACGGGAATGATGAAAAAAGGAACCGGCGGTTTTACGCTTCCCGACGGCGCTCTTGACGGTATAACTTCAAAAGATGCAGACGGCATTGTTTCTATGCTTGTTTCGCTTTTTACGCCGACGGATGATTTTTCACCGAAAGTTATTGAATACCCGTCACAAACGAAGACGGATGTAACATATACCGCCAATCTCGGTGAAAGCAATTTTAAAAAGGTTCTTAAAAATATTGACGGAATAATAGATGAATTTGTAAAAGACGGCGGCAGTTACTCCGGGCTCGGCAGTATGCTTCGCTGTTCGGTTTATACAAACGGCAATATAAACAGCGCCGTTACCGGGATTTATTCGATGTTTGAAGAACAGGGACTTACGGAAGTCCTCGGTATTCTCGGTATAGATGTTTCGCCGAAAGGTGTAGCCGCCTGCCTTACCGAAAACGGTTATTCTTCGGCAAGAAATGCACTTAAAAATGCAAAAAGCTGGAAAAAAGTATCGTTAAACGGTGTCGGTTGGAATTTTTATGACGGAAGCCGTACCGGGTTTGAAAATGCACTTACCGCAGTTTTAAGACCTCTTTTCCCGATTTTAAGACTTTTGCTTGCAGATAAAGACATAACTCTTTTTGACAGCATTACCTTAAAAGGCTCAAACGGGTACGACAGTTCGGTGATACCGCTTCTTGAAGCGCTGGGTTGTGAGAAAAAAAGTATACTTACCTATAAAGAATACCTCTCATATTCCGATACGGACGGCGTTGTTAAAGAAGTAATAAGACCGGTGTTTGATTTACTTGACAGTGTCTTCAATAAGCCGATAGATACATTAACGGAGATTTTACCGAATATTGTTTACTTTATGAGCGGTAACGGTCTTGAAACAAGTCTTAATAATCTGTTATTGCCCGTAACGGCTTTTGCGGAAAAGTTTTCGGGAATTGCGGATTTTAAAGCGGAAACGGGTGACCTTACAAAAAAACTCGACATAAAATCGCTCACATCTTCACTTTCCGTCAGTTCCGGAATAAAACTTCCCGAATTTGATATAAACACACTTGCTTCTCTCGGTGATTTAACCGTTAAGAGTTCAAAAAGCACCGTAAATACCGAATATTCGTATGTAAAAGCCGATAAAACGGCGGTGCTTGTTACCGTTCTTCGCATTTTTGCCGGGGCGCTTACCATGGAAGAAAACAAAAATCTTCTTTCCGGTATGGCGGGCGGCGGAAATATGGGGCAGTATTCAGCCTCGATAGGCGATGAATTTGCGGGTAAAACTCCCGATGAAGTAATAGAGTGGCTTTACAATCTTCTTTTTAAAGAACGGGTAAAAAAAGAAATCGAACAAAAAGAAGAATATACGCCGAATATTAAATATGAAGCGCCGAAAAGTTACGGCGGACTTATTAAAGCCGGTGCAATAGCGGCGGCGGTAATAATTGCGGCTGTTGTTGTGGTTGTAATAAACCGTAAAAAGATTTTCGGTGAAGATATTGTTTCGTTAGACCGATGAGGTGGTTATATGTTAGTACTTAAAAATATTGTTAAAGATTATGTTACGGGCGATACTTCGGTAAGGGCTTTAAAGGGGATAAACATAACTTTCAGAGAAAACGAGTTTGTTTCGATTCTCGGTCCTTCCGGTTGCGGTAAAACAACAATGCTCAATATAATCGGCGGACTTGACAGATATACAGAGGGCGACCTTAAAATAAACGGCAAATCCACAAAGGATTTTACTGACAGCGATTGGGATATTTACCGCAATCACTCAATAGGTTTTATTTTTCAGAACTATAATCTCATTCCTCATCAGACGGTACTTTCAAATGTAGAACTCGCACTTACGCTTTCCGGTGTATCTAAAAAAGAAAGAAGAAGCAGGGCAAAGGAAGCACTTAAAAAAGTCGGTCTCGGCAATCAGATATATAAAAAGCCGAATCAGATGTCCGGCGGTCAGATGCAACGTGTTGCAATAGCCAGAGCGCTTATTAACGACCCGGATATTCTTCTTGCCGATGAACCCACAGGCGCACTTGACAGTGAAACAAGTGTGCAGATAATGGAACTATTAAAAGAAATTTCCAAAAATAAACTTATAGTTATGGTAACGCATAACCCCGACCTTGCTTATAAATATTCTAACAGAATAATAAAATGTCTTGACGGTGAAATAACAGACGATTCAAACCCGTTTACGCCCGAAAAGGAAGATTACGAAAACGAGAAAAAACTCCGTGAAAAGGAAAAAGAAAAGGGCAAACGCTCTATGTCTTTCGGCTCCGCTTTTTCCCTTTCAATAAACAATTTGCGCACTAAAAAGACAAGAACGTTTTTAACTTCGTTTGCAGGAAGCATAGGTATAATCGGTATTGCACTTGTTCTTGCGCTTTCAAACGGTATTCAGGCATATATTGCAAAGGTGCAGGAAGATATGCTTCTTTCGTACCCCGTATCCGTAGAGAAGCAGACGGTTGACTTTGAAAGCATAATGTCGTCTTTTACGGGTGTTAAGCCGTCTGACCTGAAGCGTGACGAAGATGAACTTGACAAGATTTATGTAAACAATTCGCTTATGGAAATGGTGAATGCGTTTATTTCCGAATCTTCATCAAACAATCTTGACAATTTCAGAAAATATATTGAGGATAACAAAGAAGAATTTAACAAATGCTGTAACGATGTTATATATAATTACAGTACGGTTTTGAACATTTACCGTGCCGATACCGAAAACGGGATAATAAAAGTTAATCCCGGCAGTATGATGGATGAACTTACAAGGAACTCGAATGCAGGTGTCGGTATGGGTAATATTGATATGAGTTCCATGGCACAGGCTTACAGTGTATGGACTGAACTTATAGGCGATAAAAAACTTATGGATAGTCAATATGATGTTATCGCCGGAAGAATGCCCGAAAAATATAACGAAGTCGTACTTATAGTGGACGGTAATAACGAAGTAAATCAGCTTGTTGTATATGCACTCGGTCTTAAAGACCAGAAAGAGTTCACAAAAGATATTATGAAAGCAATGGTAAACGGTGAAACTCTTGAAAACAAGGATGTTTCCGAATATTCTTATGACGATATTCTGAAAATGCAGTTTAAACTTGTTATGAGTGCAGATTATTATGTTAAAGACAAAAAGACAGGCAGATGGACCGATAACAGCGAAAACGAATATTTTGTAAAAGACCTTGTGGAAAAAGGCGAAGATATTAAAATAGTCGGAATTTTAAAGCCCGATAAAAATAATACCCTTTCACTCGGTACCGGCGGCATAGGTTATACAAGAGAACTTATGGAACACGCCATAAACATTACCGCAAAAAAACAGGTCGTAAAAGAACAGCTTGCAAACACAAAGAAAGATGTTATTACCGGTCTTGAGTTTTCCACTCTTACCGTAAACGATTTTGATTTAGCCGATGTTGATTTGTCGCTTATAGATTTTAAATATCTTGATTACACTCCGTTCCTTTCGATGGCGGGAGATATGGATATGGCAGAGGTCAATATGGCGGATATGTCGTCTATGTTCGGGTTTGACGATATGTCGGAACTTCAGAAAAAACTTATGGAAGGCTTTTTGACCGACGACCAGGTACTTGCGATAAAACAGGCGTATGTAGATACATTAAACGCTTCCTGCTCGCTTTCCGGTACGCTCGGTTTACTCGGCTACAGCACAGAAGAATCACCGAGTTCAATTTACTTTTATCCGAAGAGTTTTGATGATAAAGCAAAACTTAACGAACTTGTTGATTACTATAACCAAAAAGTAAAAGATGACGGGCACGAGGAATGTCAGATTAAATGTACCGACTATATCGGGCTTCTTATGTCAAGTATTACAACAATAATAAACATAGTTACTTATGTGCTTGTTGCATTCGTTGCGATTTCTCTTGTGGTTTCCTCGATAATGATAGGAATTATAACCTATATTTCCGTACTCGAAAGAACAAAGGAAATAGGTATCTTGAGGAGTATCGGTGCTTCCAAAAAAGATATTGCCCGTGTATTTAATGCCGAAACGGCGGTTATAGGTTTGGGAGCCGGTATAATAGGCATACTTACGACGCTTCTTTTGGAAATTCCCATTAACCTTATACTGAAATACGCCACCACTATTCCGGCGGCGGCAGCGCTTCCCGTAGGCGGTGCGGTAGCGCTTGTATGTATAAGCGTTGCGCTTACACTTACGGCAGGTCTTATTCCCTCAAGGATTGCCGCAAAGAAAGACCCGGTAGAGGCTTTGAGAACGGAATAAACAAGAGTTTCATAAGTTTTTACCAAAAATTGCAAATAATTTAAAGACAATTGTTGACTTTTGCATAAATTTATGCTAATATGATAACACTAAAAACATGAGTGGTGGAGTCTGGCATAAAACCTTTCGGTTTTATTCATGTTGTCATTACGGGTCAGTTTTGTCCTTGATATGATTATGTGTGCAGAGTCCTCACGGCTCTGCACTTTTTTTACCCGGAGGTAATTTATGAATACAACAATGATACTTGCACTTGTTATTTTTGCGATAACGTATGTTTTGATGTTATCTTTCCAAAAATACAGACCGTATATCGCTCTTTGTTCGGCGGCGATTTTTATCGGTCTCGGCTGTTTCGGCGTAGTAGAGGGCTACGGTATTTTAGATGCCCTTAAAGCGGTTGACTACAATGTTTTAATGATGATAGGTGGTACCATGGGTACAGTTACGCTGTTTATCGAAAGTAAAATGCCCGCACGCCTTTCCGAACTTGTTATTGCAAAAGTGCCGAATGTTTTGTGTGCGGTTGCGGCTCTTTCGCTTTTTGCCGGAGTAATAAGTGCATTTGTAGATAATGTTGCAACCGTTCTTATGGTAGCGCCCATAGGTCTTGCAATTTCAAAAAAACTTAAGATTTCGCCCGTTCCGGTTATTATATCAATAGCCGTTTCCTCAAATCTTCAGGGTGCGGCTACACTTGTGGGCGATACTACAAGCATTCTTCTCGGCGGCGAAGCAAAAATGAACTTCCTCGATTTTTTCTTTATGAACGGAAAAGCAGGTATATTCTTTGCCACGGAACTCGGTGCACTTGCTTCAATAGTTGCTCTTGTGTTCCTTTTCAGAAAAGACAGAGGCAAAGTAGATGCAAAAGTTGAAACAACGGTAGAAGATTATGTACCTACAATACTTCTTCTGCTTACGGTTATATTCCTTATAATCGCTTCGTTTATTCCTCAGCCGAAAGACGAACTTCTTTCGATTATATACGATATCAGAAACGGTCTTATCTGTATTTTCCTTTGCTTTATCGGTATTATTTACGAGTGCAGAAAACAAAAAACAAAAGATCCTCTTTTGAAAGTCCTTGACGATTTCGACCGTGATACCGTACTTCTTTTATTCGGTTTGTTCATTGTTATAGGCGGTATAAAGCAGGCGGGAGTTATAGATGCCATAGCAGACCTTTTCTCAAATATCGCAGGCAGCAGTCAGTTTACACTGTATCTTCTTATTGTAGGCGTATCTGTTGTACTTTCCGCATTTATAGATAATATTCCGTATGTTGCCACAATGCTTCCCGTTGTTACGAGCATTGCCGCAAAAATGAGTTGTGACCCGAATGTTTTCTATTTCGGTCTTCTTATCGGTGCAACACTCGGCGGAAACCTTACACCCATAGGCGCTTCCGCAAATATTGCCGGTATAGGTATTTTAAGAAAGAACGGCGAAGAAGTCAAAAACAGAGATTTCCTGCGCATAGGTGTTCCGTTTACACTTGCCGCAGTTGTTGTCGGCTCTGCATTTACCTGGATTGTATGGGGAGTTTAAACAAGTTTTCGGCTTTCGGCATTCAAATTTCAGCCTTTGTATATTCAAGGTTTATTCGTTCATATTTACCTTTTAAATAAAAACGATATTCAAAAAAGAGCATTGCTTTCGTAATGCTCTTTTTTGTTGGGTTGTAGAAGTTTATCGGATTTTTATAAAAAATAATTGAAAAAATTTTATTTTATGTTAAAATGTTTTTGTGCTGTAGGAAAAAAGGAAATTTTAATGAATTGGTCATAATCTGAAATGATGACTTAATCCATTATATTATTGTTACAGATAATAATTATGAAAGGAATGACAGTATGGGTTTGGGGATACCTGAATTAATCGTAATTTTGCTGGTTGTATTTCTTTTTGTCGGTCCGAAAAAACTTCCGGAGGCAGGAGAGGCTCTCGGAAAAGCACTTAAATCATTTAAAAAAGGGTTGTATTCCAACAAATCTTCTGATGAACAGGCTCAAGACAAGACTTCTGATAATGAAGAAGAAAACCGTTAAATGGAAGATATATTGTCACTTATAAAAAAATTCAGAAAAGCAATCATATTTTTGTTTGTTATTTTTCTGTCTGTAGGAATAACTTCGTTTTATTTCAGTCCTGTTCTGATATCTTTTATTTCTTCTTTATTGAAAACCGCTCCGCTTTTTCAAAACGAAGTTGCAGAGGGCTTTATTATCAGAATTAAGATATCATTTATTATAGCGCTTACCGTTGTTATTTTTGTCATGCTTTTTATCATATTTAAAAAGATCCTTAAAAACGGTATTTGGTTTTCCGTCGGTTCTCTGCTATTGTTTATTTCGGGAGTTATTTTCAGTTATTATCTGCTGTTACCGTCAACAATAAGAATGTTGAGCACAATGTTACCGTATAAAATGCATATCGGTATTTCGTCATTTGTAATGTTTTGCTCCATAATGATGATTGTAATCGGAATAATGTTTGAAGAGCCTTTAGTTATTTATATTTTATACAAGGCTAATATAATTACGCCTGTATTTTTAAAATCAAAGCGTAAATATATTTATGTCGGTGTACTGATTTTTTTGGCGGTTATTACACCATCTCAAGATGCTGTAACACTTTTAACGGCTATGGTTCCTTTTGTTGTGCTTTTTGAAGGTGCTTTGCTTTGGGTAAATTTACTGGAAAGAAAGAATAATAATGAATAATACCGATTTGACTCTTGTTGAGCATTTATCTGAATTGAGAAAAAGAGTGATTTTTTTAATCGTTATTTTCATAATATTATTACCTGTTGCGTTTTTCTTTTCCCGTACAGTATGTGATTATGTTTATTCTTCACTGACAGAAAGGGGATATGAGATATTTCTCTTTTCAATCACCGACGGATTAGTTATCAGATTAAGCGTTTCTCTTATTATTTCTGTTGTCACTGAACTTCCGTTGATTATTTTTGAATTGGGAATTTTTATTTTTCCCGGATTAAAAAGAAAAGAGAAAATAATATCAGTATTTATCGCCTGCTCTGTTACGATATGTTTTTTTACGGGAGCAATTGTTTTTATTTGCTGTTTTGCTCCGTTGATAATTGTACTGTGGAAGCAAAATTACAGTTCGATGTTAACTGTAATTTCTGCAAAAAAATATTTTGATGATTGGATACTGTGCACCTGTTTTTTCGGATTGCTGTTTTGTGTTCCCGTATTTATTTTGGGTGTAATCTTGATTATTCACAAACGAAAGTATTCGTAAATAAAAATAATTAAGCAGGATATTCTGATGATTGACAATGAAATTTTTTTAATAAAAGATGGCGATAACTCAATTTTGTATGCCCCGTTGATTCATTTTTCTGCAATAATAAATGAAGCGTGTGTCGCTTCTGTTTCCCGAAGACTCAACGGTGAAAAAGAAAGAGATGAAGACAAGGAGATAATTGAAAAATTAGTCTCATTCGGTTTGTTTGATAAGGTGAGTTTTTCCGATAAAGAAGTTTTTTGTCCTACAGATGTAACTGTTTTTCCGACAGACGGGTGTAATATGAAATGTATTTATTGTTATGCATCAAGCGGAAAAGTAAAAAAAGTTTTGCCGTTACAAACAGGTTATGTTGCAATTGATTATGTTATTAAAAATGCAAAAAAAATCGGTAAGAATTCAATAACGGTAAAATTTCATGGAAGCGGAGAGCCATTAACGGCATTTGAAACCGTAAAGTCGATTTGTGAGTATGCAAAAAGCGAAGCAAAGAAAAATAATTTGTCCGTATCTTTGATGGTTGTCAGTAATGGCTTTTGGAGTGAAGAAATATTATACTGGGTAATTGATAATATTGATGAAATCGCCATTTCCTTTGACGGAATTGAAAGTGTTCAAAACAGACAGCGTCCGGCAATTGACGGAGGAAACAGTTATAAAACCGTAAGCAAAACCTTGTGTGAATTAAACAGATATAAAAAATCATTCGGAATAAAAGTAACAATTACCGATCAAAGTTTAAAGTATATCGTTGACATTGCAGAAAACATTGTCGAAAACTATCCCGAATGTAAGTGGTTGCAGTTTGAACCTGTCTGGAGTGTGGGCAGATTTTTGCATTCAGATGAAAATGAACCTTGTGCAGAAGCGTTTATTAAAGAATTTATTCGAGCCGACCGATTGTACGGAGACAAAACCGAAATAATATATGCCACTTCGCAGATTGATAATATTAAAACCAGTTTTTGTGAAATGCCGAACAATCAATTTATTCTTACCCCAGACGGGCTTGTAACAAGTTGTTATGAAGTCTTTGATAAAAATGATTCAAGAGCAAGCATATTTGTATACGGTAAATTTGATGAATACAGTAAGCAGTTTATTATTGATAATGAAAAAGTTGAGAACTTACATAAATACTCCGTGTTACATAATTCTTTTTGTAAGAACTGTTTTTGTAAATACCATTGTGCGGGTGATTGTCCTGCAAAAATTCTCGGAACAAAAAGCATAGAAAATTTTGAGGGTAGCATAAGATGCAAAATCACGAGAGAAATAACAAAATATAAAATTATAAAAAATTTGTCCGACTAATTACAATACAATAAAAACACACAGAAAAAGAATACTTTGTTTGCTTATAATATTTCTGTATATTTTGAGAAAATCTAAATGAGGTGTAATCATGACAAGGCGGGAATTTTTGAAAAATACAGCCGCATTTGTATTTCTTTGCGGAATGGGATTCGGAACAAAATCTGTTGTTTCCGGCATTATGTCCGTAAATGCCGAAGATTCAATCGGTCCCCTTTTATCAGAAGATTTGTTATGTATACCGACCTTAAACGGCGGAAAAGCGTTTGCTGACGGTGAGTTGGTTTTCGAGGTCAATTCAATTGGTTACCGTCTTCTGAAATATGCAGACGGAAAGCATACACTTGACAGTATTGTTAATGAAATCAACCGTCCTGAAATTACCGAAAATATAGTGGACTTTTACATAGCGTTAGGAAAATCAGGGTACTTACAGAATCGTATTGAGGTGTGTAAATTTAGCAATGAAATCTGAATTGTTTGTTATCAGAGATGAAGTCAGCCCGATATTGTATGCTCCGCTAAAAGAATTATCTGCAAGAATAAATGAATCTGCCGTTCGTTCAATTTTCAGGAAAATCAACAATGAAACTTTAGAGCCCGAAGATGAAGAAATAATAAATACACTTGAACTCTTTGGTTTTTTTAAGGAAGACCAACTTCCTTTACATAAAAAAATTCCCCCGACAGAGGTTACATTATTTCCTTCAGACGGTTGTAATCTCAGGTGTAAGTATTGTTATGCATCCGCAGAAAAAATCAGGCATATTATGCCTATAGAAATCGGAAAAGCCGCCGTAGATTATATAGTACAAAATGCTTTGAATAACAATCAAAAACAAATATCTGTAGGATTTCACGGAAACGGAGAACCTTTTACCGCATTTGATTTTATGAAAGAAATTTGCAGTTATGCAAAAGAAAAAGCAGATAACAACGGTATCAGCGTGAAATTATTTTCTGCGAGTAACGGATGCTGGACTGATGAAATGTCCGATTGGGTCATGGCATGGTTAGATAGTGTCAATATTTCATTTGACGGAACTGAAGAACTGCAAAACCGTCAAAGACCTTTTGCAAACAATATGCCGAGTTTTCCGGCAGTTGACAAAACATTGAAGCGCCTGAATGATTCCGGAAAATCATTTGGAATCAGAACGACGTTAACGTCTGAAAGCGTCGGAAATTTGGCTGAAATTGCCGCATTTGTTATGGAGCATTATCCGAATTGCGAAAAACTTCATGTAGAACCTGTATGGGAGTCCGGAAGAAGTTTACAGTCTGAAACCCACACACCTGATGCAAAAATATTTATTGAACAGTTCATTAAATCAAAAAAATTGTTCGATAACGATAAAAGAAAACTCGTATTTTCAGCGGCAAGAAATAAATATAAATCAATCTACTTTTGCGGAGTATCCCGAGATTCATTTGTTGTCACATCCGAAGGATTGGTAACATCATGCTATGAAGTATGTGAAACCTGCGATGAAAGAGCAGAAACTTTTATTTACGGAAAGTATGATAACAAGTCAAATTGTTTCGTATTTGACGAAAGGAAAACGGAACTGCTGCATCGGATGAATGTAACAAACATTCCGTATTGCAAAGATTGCTTTTGCAAGTATCATTGTGCCGGAGACTGCCCGGCTAAACTGATCGGTTGTAATTCACCGGAAGACCATTGTGGCAGTATACGATGTGAAATTACACGAGCATTAACGCTTAATCAAATTACAGAAGATTTAATCGATTGAATTATTGTTACGGAGGAAGCAATGATGAATGACGACAGAATTAAGGAAACCGATAAAAATATTAAACTGCCTAAACCTGAAATAAAGGTAATAAAAAACGGAAAATCAATTTATAAACCGGGAATGAAAACCTATTTTGTTGATTCAAAGTCGGGAGATTCCGATAATGGTTCATCCGGTTCGATTTACAACGGAGAGATGAAAACAGTAACGGGTTCTGTTTGTGTATGCGATCAGGTCTGCACTTGTAATCCTATGTGTTCCTGTGAATCGAATTGTTCTTGTGATTCTCAATGTTCCTGTGAATCAAATTGCTCGTGTGATTCACAGTGCTCCTGCGAATCTGTTTATGACAGTTCCTGTTCATGTAACACAGTAAGTTGCGGCGGACCGTGTTCCTGCGTTCCTGTTCATTAACAATAGGAGAACCGCCATGAAAGAAAATAAAAGAATAATTATTGCTGCAGTAGCAATATGTCAAAGTATTTCATTAATATTCCTCATTTTTATTATAAATAAGGCTCAAAAAAGTTATTTAAATGAAGGGGTAACTTATTATATTGTACAAAACAAGGACCTTGATTCGCTGTTAGAATCCGGTGATTATTCTGTGTTTAACGGAAATTTGTTGTGTTATGATACACTTGTTTTTGAAAGGGATGCTGCAAGTATTGACACAATAAAAACTTCGGATAGTTTTAAAAAAATGCTGAAAATCGGAATAAAAACCGACGGAAGCGATGCAGATGTTTTTCTTGACGCTTTACAGAATTTTCAACTTTATTACGAAGGAGAAATATACTCTCCTTACTATCTTTTAATTAACAACTTTCAGGCTGTTATCTTGTTTGATGCAGACGAAATTGATAAAAACAATTTTGTGTTTTCATCAAGGGAGGACTCTGAATGGCTGATGTGTTCGGAAGATGATGACGAAGAAGTTGCGGCTGTTTCTGATTTATCCTCAATAGTACATGAAAATTTCTACTCGGAGGGCTGTGTTTTTCAAGATGACGAAATAAAAGATGCAGATTCTGCTTTTGAAAAAGGAAATACGGAATATTTGAATTGTAATTTTGAGTTGGCAGAGAGTTACTATCTTCTTTCACTGAACAACAGGCAGTCTTTTTATCATTACAGTGAATTTGATGCTATGAATAATCTTGTTCTTGCACGGCTTCAACAGGAAAAGAACGAAGATGCCTATACCATGGCATCGTATTTGGTGTCAAATAATCCTTTGAAAGATGCTTCCTCAACAGAGGAATACAAAAACAGTTTTGGTTATATTATTAATTTTCTGGTTGCAATACAGGCAAACAAGAAAGATAAAGCGGAAGCTGTCAGTAAAACAGCAAACAGCACTATTTCAGATATCAATAAAGAACTTAACAATTTAGCGGAAGAAAATCCGGGTGAATATGTTCGGTTTTTAACTGCATTAGTTTATAACGATGCTTATATTGAGATGGAAAACACTGCAAATCGTGATGAGTTGAAAAAGATAACAAGTACTCTTGATAAAATCAACGAAAATGAGAAAAAAACATTTGATGAATATGACAGTGATATTCATGAATTACAAGAATATTTATCCGCAAAAATTGATACGCTGGCTTCGTAGGGTATTTATATGAGAATTGCTATTGTTCGTCCGTTGTATGATGGGGGAGAATTTGAGTTTCAGGAGCCCTGCGGAGCGCAGGCTATTTGCGGTTTTATTCTGAAATACGGTTATGAGTGCAGGGTCTTTGACAGAAGATTGGGTGCAACTGTATCGCAGATTGATGCCTATTCTCCGAATTGTATCGGATTTTCCGTAATGACTGCCGAAGATGTTTCGGATGCACTTAAACTTCTTTTAATCCTCAGGAAATCGGACAGATATTTTTTTGCCGGCGGATTGTTTGTAACTACAGAATACCAAAAAGCAAAGGCTCTTTTTCCGGCTGATACTTTTCTTGTTTCCGGTGAGGGAGAACTTGAGGTGTTAAACTATTTGTTTAAACTTGAAAACAGACCTTTGTTGCCGCAAAAACACCTTTCCCCAAATGATTGGGCATTTCAGTCGCGGGAAAATATTGAAAAATATATTGAAAACGGCGGAGTTGTAAATATTCGTTCATCAAGAGGATGTCGCGGAACTTGTTCTTTCTGCACTACACCGTGTCTGCCAAAGCCATTCAATAAATATGAGGCGAGAGATATCAAACTCGTCGTTGACGAAATGGAAAATGTTATTAACAGAGGAATTAAACCTGTTGTTAATTTTACCGATGACGAGTTTGGCGATTGTTCAAGAATTTTTGAACTTGAAAACGAAGTTCAAAAGCGAAATCTCAGGATAGCGTTTTCTCTTGAATTAAGAGCCCGGGAAATGGTAAAAATAAAAGACAGCGATTGGAAGGATCTTCATTCAGGCGGATTATGCCGAATATTTACCGGGCTTGAAAGTGTAAATGAAGAAACCTTGAAAAGCTGGAAGAAAAATATAAATATCGAAAAACTGTTTTCGAGTATTAGTGAATGCAAAAAAAACGATATTGTTTGTGAAACAGGTTACATACTGTGGCATCCGAAACAGACTGTTAAATGTGCTTTAAACGAAATTGAAATATTGCGACAACAAGATTTATTTACTCCGAAGGTTGCATTGTCAAGGCTTATTTTATACCCTGAAAGTGAATTATACAGATTGTATAACTGTAACTGTACAACTTTTGCACCGCTTACTGACGAAGCAAGTCTGTTTTATGTTGAATTATCAAAAGTCATTTACCCTTTAATGACACTCAGAAACAGGTGTGCAATTTTGCTTCCCGGAGTTGCCTGCAATTCGTTTTTAACAGGAAATAACAACAAGAAAGTCAAACTTGAAAAATTGACAGATGAGATTAATTGTTTATCATACGATGTAATTACAAAAAATATGACTTATAATAACAATATCTTATTAAGATTAAGTGGTGAAATTAATGAGATATGCTCTTCCGATTAACTCTTCCGATGAGGTAAGTAAATTGTATTTTGCCGGTGCCGATGAATTATATTGCGGATATTTTGATGATATCTGGCAGGAAACATTCGGCAGGCATGACAGCATCAGCCGAAGGCAGGGGATGGCTAATTTCACATCGTGGAATGAATTGAAAAAAGCCGTTGCGGAGTCCTTGAATTATAAGATGCCTGTAAATTTAACATTAAATGCAAGGTACACCGAGGGGCAGTATAGTTTTCTTATTGATTTAATTGAAAAATGGATTTCAATAGGCGGAAACGGAATAATCGTACGTGATATTGGTTTATTATCAAGAATAAAAAAAGAAAATTTAGATTCTGAACTGCAAATTATTGTTTCTTTATTATTCCCGGTCGTCAATCAATACACAGTACCCATGCTTAAAGATTTCGGAGTTTCAAGAATTGTTTTGCCTCGCCATATAGATATTATTGAAATGGATAATATCTGTCATGAGTTTAAAGAAATAGAATTTGAATGTATGGTTATGGGCGATAAATGCAGAATGATTGACGGTTTTTGCAGAAGCATTCACGGAGAATCATGCTCATTTGTAAACCGGGATAATGACTTTTCGGATATCGGTTTTTTTAACGGTTGCAATCACCTGTGTATGCAGTATGGTCAGCCGGAAAAAGACCCTTGCGCTGTCTGCAAATTAAATGAATTGGAAAATGCCGGTATTTCTGTAGGCAAAATCGGCGGGCGCGGTTTACCGTTGGAAAAACGTATTCAATGGTTAAAGTTTATTAAGTCAACGGAAAAATTAAACAATAAACAAAAAAAGGCTGAATATGAAAATACATTCAGCCACGGTTGTAATTGTTATTATGAAAAAAAGGGAGAAGAAAAAACTTTCCCGAAAAATAATATTGATTACCTTAAATCTGATATGCTCGGACATCACAGTTGCATTAAAGCACTTGACGATATTTTGGCTTACCTGTCTGATTGTAAACAGAAAAAAGACAAGAAAATTTTTGTTTTTCCGCCAATAACTGCAAAACACTTCGGAAAATTCAAAAAAATCATTCATTTACTTTCCGGAAGTGTTTCGGAAAGTACTGCAGAACTTGTATTAAATGATTATGGAGCACTTGCTTTTTGCAATGATTATATCAATTCAGGAAAATTAAACGCAAAATTGACTGCCGGATTATTGCTTTCCGGGCAGGATACAGATCCGTACTATTATTTATTGAACTCCCGAAAAAACAGTATAGATATGTTTATTAAACATTTATCAACCCCTTCTGTTATTTCTGACTTGGATTTTTTAAAAAGAAACGGCGTTTGTTGTATAGAATTATGTAATCAGCCGTTTTTCTCGGAAGAAATAAAACATAAATTCAGAGATTTTACTTTGCGTTTTTATGATATTTCGGTTTTAAGTGTTAAGCCGTGCAATAACGATTGCATTAATTGTGGAGAAAAAACAATAATAAGAAACGGTCGCAAAGTATTGTCAAACAGAAATTTGATTTATTATTGAGGTAATACCGCTTTTAAATATGTCGGGTTATTTTAGGGTTACAAAAAATGAGTATTCATAAA
>JAZUHA010000086.1:0-3552 GCA_045641485.1 Acutalibacteraceae bacterium | reverse complement strand
ACAAACTCAACAAAGCAACCTGATTTTTGTTTGGAGAAAAAACTTCCCAAACCGAACTAAGGGTTGCGGAGTTTTCTTTTTATACAATTATTTATCTTATTCTCGGAATAAAGCCGACTTTTTTCATAACCTTATCAAGAGTTTTCTGCGAAATGTACGAAGCTGTTTCGGCACCTTTTTTCATACATTCTTCAAGATAGCCTTTTTCTTTTATAAGTTTGTTGTATTTTTCCTGAACGGGAGCAAGTTCACTTACAACAGACTCGCCTACCGCCGCTTTAAAATCACCGTAGCCCTTACCGGCAAATTCATTTTCTATTTCCTGGAATGTTTTTCCGGTACAGCAGGAATAAATCGTCATAAGATTATTTACGCCGTCTTTACCCTCTTTGTATTTTACTTCCGCTTCACTGTCCGTTACAGCCGATTTGATTTTTTTCATAATCACATTCGGCTCGTCAAGCATTGAAATGTAACTCTTCGGGTTATCGTCGGATTTACTCATTTTCTTTTGAGGGTCCTGCAAAGAGCAGATTTTAGCACCCGATTTACCTATAAACGGCTCCGGGAGTTTTAAAACATCACCGTAAATCATATTAAATCTTTCACAGATATTTCTTGCTATTTCAAGGTGCTGTTTCTGATCGGCGCCTATCGGAACATAATCAGCATTGTAAAGAAGAATGTCTGCCGCCATAAGCACGGGATAATCAAACAGTCCCACGGAAACATTACCGCCGAGTTTTGCGCTTTTATCTTTAAACTGTGTCATTCTTGCGGCTTCTCCGAACTGCGTATAGCAGTTTAAAATCCAGCCGAGCTGAGCGTGAGTCGGAACATGGCTCTGAACAAAAACAACATTCTTTTCCGGGTCTATACCGAGAGCCAAAAGAAGCGCATAAAGTTCAACGGAGTTTTTCTTAAGCTGTGACGGATTTTCACGGAAAGTGGGCATGGTTATCGAATGAAGGTCGGCAACGCCGAAAAGACAGTCGTAATCATCGCTCATTTCTTTCCAGTTCTTTAAAGCACCGAGGTAGTTACCGAGTGTCGGCGTACCCGTGGGCTGAATACAACTTAAAACCGTTTTTCTTTTTTCCGTAGTGTTTTCCATAAATATTTTCTCCTTAAAGGTTATCATTCTTCTATATTGAGTTTTTCACGGCAAAGCGTTTTAAAATACTCAAAATTTTCTTCCCCGCACATTTCAAGGTGAAGCATAAGCGCACCCTGATACTCGTCAAAAAGGCGTTGCTTTGCGGAGGAGGATTTTCTTTTTTCTATCTGTGAAAGAAGTTCATTAAAAGAATCGTTAATAAAGCCCTTTATAACAACATCTTTTTTTTCGTTAAGTTCGTTTAACTGTTCTGTCGGCGTATGACCGTCAAACCGCCAGAACGGCTCTATTTTCACAAGATTTTCGGTAGTATCATACAATTCTTTCAGCGCCGGGAAAAACACCTGCGGATATTTTGTGGTATTTACATTATGAGCCGCCGCCGCACCTGCTTTAAGGTTTCTTGCGGCATAGTTATATGTTGCCTTTACAAGCAAATCCTGTGAAAGAAGTTTTCTTGTAACCGGAATACCCGATACAATCTTTTGCAGTGTTATCTTTTCTTCACGGTCATATTCCCTTGGTTTAAATGTATAACCCTCGGGTTTTTCGTCTTTTTTCTTTTTAAACATAAATACCTCGCAAATATTCCTTGTGCTTTACAGCATATTTGTTATTGTATTATAAATTTCCTCCGTTGTCAAACGGAATATCCGGTTCATTTGGCATAACAAGTGCCGCAATTATATAAACAAGCAAACCGCAACCGCCGAAAATCGTAAACAATGCAAGTATAAGGCGTATTATGGTTGAATCGACATTAAAATACTGCGCAACTCCTCCGCATACACCGCAGAGTTTTTTGTCTGTTGATGATTTGTAAAGTTTTTTCATTTTTCTCATTCCTTTTCATTTTTATTTTATTCTGACATAAAATTTTTAAAAAAGTAAAAACAGAATTCAAATAAAATATAAGTTTACCTGAGCATTTTTTTAAGATACTGACCTGTATATGATTTTTTGCACTTTGCAACTTCTTCGGGCGTACCCTCGGCAATAATCTTTCCGCCGCCGTCTCCGCCCTCCGGTCCGAGGTCTATAATATAATCGGCTGTTTTTATTACATCAAGATTATGTTCAATAACCACAACGGAATTGCCCTTATCCACAAGTTTTCCGAGAACCGAAAGAAGTTTTTTAACATCATCGCTGTGAAGTCCGGTTGTAGGCTCATCAAGAATATATATTGTTTTTCCCGTTGATTTTTTTGAAAGTTCGGTTGCAAGTTTTACTCTTTGCGCCTCACCGCCCGAAAGAGTTGTTGCCGACTGACCGAGCGTGATATATCCGAGACCTACTTCGTAAAGAGTGTGAAGACGGTTTTTGATTTTCGGGATATTCTCAAAAAACACAAGTGCCTCCTCAACCGTCATATTTAGTACATCGCTTATATTTTTGCCCTTGTATTTAACCTCAAGAGTTTCACGGTTATATCTTGCGCCGTGACAGATTTCACACGGCACATAAACATCGGAAAGGAAGTTCATTTCGATTTTTACAATACCGTCACCCTCGCAGGCTTCACATCTGCCGCCCTTTACATTAAAAGAAAATCTGCCTGCCGTATATCCCTTTGTCTTTGACTCCTGAACGGAAGCGAAAAGCGTTCTTATATCGTTAAACACACCCGTATATGTTGCGGCATTTGAACGGGGCGTTCTGCCTATGGGGGACTGATCGATATCTATTACCTTATCAAGATTTTCGATACCCTCTATCACATCGTGTTTGCCCGGGAATTTTCTTGCTCCGTTAAGTTCGCAGGCGAGTTTTTTATATAATATCTCATTAACAAGCGATGATTTACCGGAACCCGAAACGCCTGTTACCGCCACAAATTTTCCGAGAGGAATTTTAACATTTACATTTTTAAGATTATTCTGTTTGGCACCCTTGATTTCAAGGAATTTCCCGTTGCCCTCACGGCGGACGGACGGAACTTCGATTTTTTCTTTGCCCGAAAGGTAGCGCCCCGTAATTGACGAGTCGCATTTTTTGATTTCTTCCGGTGTGCCCGAAAAAACAATATTTCCGCCGTGAATACCCGCACCGGGACCTACATCCACAATAAAATCGGCTTCGTTCATTGTATCTTCGTCATGTTCCACCACAATAAGCGTGTTTCCGATATCCCGAAGTTCTTTCAAGGAGCGAAGAAGTTTATCGTTATCACGCTGATGAAGTCCTATGCTCGGCTCATCAAGTATATAAAGCACGCCCATAAGTGAAGAGCCTATCTGCGTGGCAAGGCGTATACGCTGACTTTCACCGCCCGAAAGCGTACCCGAAGAACGTGACAAAGTGAGGTAATCAAGACCGACATCACAAAGAAAACGAAGTCTTGATTTTATTTCTTTAAAAATCAAGTCGGATCGTAGCCATGTCGTTCTGTGAGCCAAGGAGTTGCACTAAAGTCTTGTCTTCCTAAGACCGCT
>JAZUHA010000085.1:0-2002 GCA_045641485.1 Acutalibacteraceae bacterium | reverse complement strand
CGCCTGCTCATTAATATCGGCAAGATATGAATGAAGCGTGTTTCTTGTACGCATCAGGGAATAAACCGCTTTCTTATTTTCAATAAGATAATCTCTGTGCCGTCTGCCCCATGTACCAATCGGTCTGTCGTCTGTTTCCGGCGGTAAAACAAGGTCGGGGATAAGATAGTCGCCCTCCCAATGATAAGTGCCGCCGTTTTTCTCGTAGTCTGATAATACTTTCTCCATAAAAATACCTCCTTGAATTTGGTGTCTTGATTGTACCAAGTTCAAGGAGATTTGTTAATTATGCGATTTTTCAAATCGTATATTATATTTTGTTTAAGTCTATCTCATACAAAGTAGATTTTCCCGATGTTTCGGTACGCAAAAGATTCATCTCCTGCAATCTGTCGATTGATTTTTTTACTGTATTATAGGATTTGCCTACAATCATCTGCAATCTTGAAATGGAAAGGCCTTCGGCATCAAACAAAGCGTTTAACATTAAATAAAAAGCTATTTTGTCATCAAGCTCTGTTAATGACAATTCTTTTAATCTCATTGTATAATAGCTTGTCTTATTTACCCGATTTTCTATTTCTTCACACAATTCTTTTTCAACTTCCAAAACAAATTCAAGAAACTGAATAATAAAAGGGGTTAAATCGCCTTTATTCCTTTTATCGTTCGTGTCTGTGAACATTTTATAATACTGCGATTTGTGCTTTTTAATAATATAAGATAAACGATATGCAACTAAAGGGTTTAAATACTTTGAAACATAGTAACTGCTTATGAATCTGTCCGTTCGTCCGTTTCCGTTATAAAACGGATGTATATACGCAAATAAATAATGAAAAACAGCAGCGGAAACTAAATAGTTCACATTTTCATCATTTAAAATCTTCAAAGCGGATGTAAGATTTGATATTATTTTAGCCTCGGGATAAGAACCGACATGAATTTCTTTCCCGGATTCTGAATAAACGCTGACAGATTCTTTTCTGAACATAATTCCGTCAGGCTTATCAGTAGGGTCTTCCTCAATGACTTCCGGCAGCACGATTTCATCATATAGCTTTCTGATATCGTCACAAGAGTTAAGCGAAATGTCTGCCTTGATTTCCAAAGCCTGATATTTTCTGATAAGTCCGTTAAATCTTCCTTTAAAACTGTTTTTTTCAATTTTACTTAAAGTATCTTTAATTTGTTTTTTTGTGGAAAACACATTTTCAATGTCATTTGTTTGTTTGATTTCGTCAATCAGTATTTGCCTTGTATATTGTTGGATTGCAATATTGGGAAGAAGCGTCATCTTTCTTCCTAAATCTTTATCAACACTTGCAATTTTGGTGACCAGCATCAAAATTTCTTGGGTTATTACATAAAAAGCTTGATTTCCGGAAATCTCAAAATCAAGAAGAGTAGTACTTTCGCTATTAATCCTTGATTTGTATACTTCCTGATATTCCTTTTCGTCTGTATAACTAAGAGTCAATAGTTTCTTGTAATTCATTAAAACTCACCTCTTTATGTTTTATTATATCCGATTTTTGAAAAATGTAAAGCATTTCTTGATATGTTTATTTCAATTTTCGCGTTTTTTGAAATATAACATGTAAAAAACGGTGGTTATATTTCAATTTCAAATAGTTTTGTTAATTCTGGGAACTTCAAATCAAATAATCAAGTCTGTTATCGGATCGCAACCATTTTATTTGAGTATAACAGACTGATAAAATTTGAGACTTTCTTTCCTAACACACGGCCTAACACTTTCCTAACATTTGCACAAATCGGTGTTTTTTATGCAGTTTTTTTCGTACTTTTTAGTGTTATTTTATGTTAGTATTGCACAACAAAAAGTACTATATAACACTATATAATGTAGCATAATAACGGATAAATACTATATATTGTGCCTCCAAAACCGCGTGCCGAGGGTGCGGGTGTCCGGCGGACACCTCTGCCAAAGGCAGAAGCACCGACCGAACTGGCAGGTGAGAACAAGTCCTTCTGC
>JAZUHA010000084.1:0-4164 GCA_045641485.1 Acutalibacteraceae bacterium | reverse complement strand
TATATCGACGTTGTCGATACAGCGGTTCTTTGTAATCTTGAAATACAGGAAAGCACCTTACACAATGAAGAAGTTAAGGCAAAATGTCCGTATTGTAAAGATTATAAATATCGTATGTATTTATGCCGAAGACCTGATAATGCAACCTTCTGGTGCCACAACTGCGGCACCGGAGGGAATGCGGTCAATTTGTATAAAGATTTCAATCCTTACGGCAAAACGCTTACTTCAAGAGAAGCGTATGAAGAATTGTTACACGAGCCGTCTGTTAAATGCGATGAATTCTCTTATGAAATCTATTCGGATGCGAAACCGAAAATCAGGAATATAAACGAACGCAGTGAAATTTACTTGCGGTTTTTAACACTTCTTGATTTGGAACGGAAGCATTATATCAATCTCCATAACCGTGGAATGAATGATGAAATCATAAAAGGGAATATGTATAGAAGCATACCGACAGATCCGCTATTCAGAAGGAAAGTCATTGCACAGCTTGAAAGTGAATTTGACCTTCACGGGATGCCGGGCTTTTACACAAGAGACGGTAAATGGCAGTTGGCGAATTGCCGTAACAGCGGGATTTTAATTCCCGTTTGCAATAAGGATAATCTGATACAGGGCTTGCAAATCCGACTTGATGAGCCGCCGCCTAAAATTGTTACGATGCCGGACGGAACCAAAGCCGAAAAGAAGGGCGAGAGGTTTCGTTGGCTATCGACCGGCGGAGAGTATTATCAAAACGGAACGGCAATTTCAAGTTATATACATGTTGTCGGCAATTTGAAAAGTGACACAGTGTATCTGACTGAGGGAGCCATGAAAGCCGACATCGCAAGTTATTTATCGGGCGGCAAACTGTTTTTAGGACTTACCGGAGTTCAAAATGTTAGGTATTTATCCGGTATTATTTCAGAACTTCGCCCAAAGCGAATAGTGGAATGTGTCGATATGGATTGCAGGTCTAATCCCCATGTTCAGCGTGCACAGTCAAAGATAAGAGCGATTTGTATGCCTTTATGTGATGAATATAAGCCGTTCACTTGGCCTATTGAGCAGAAAGGCATAGATGATTACCTCTTGTTTTTGAAACTCAAAAGGGAACACGGACTTGCTCTTACTAACTGAAAGGTGGTTAAAATGCACATTGCTTTTCAAAACTATTTTACGAAATTTTTACCGTGGAGCAGTATTGAAGAATGCTTGAACGGTGTTGTTTCATCGGCATTAAAGCGGGAAATCAAATGTAAAACAAAGATTGAAGCAAATGATTTCTGGTCGGTGAACATAATTGACGGAAGATTGTCTCTTGATGAAATCAATTTATTATTAGATGTGTTTCATGCATCAAGCGAATGCCGTAGAGAATCACTGCCGGAAGAAAGCAATTCTTCGGCATGTATAGGAATGCAGTTGTCGGAATTGATGTTGAAAAGGCATTTTTCGATTGAGTGGAATCGGTATTTTTTTGATGATGACGGCATTTGGATAATAGAAGAGGTGGATTATGAAAAACGGAATTAAAACGATTTCATATACAACAAATTTCGGAAAACAAATAGATATTTATTTCAAATTTCATAAGTATCTGGATAACGGTAATACGGCTATTCAAATTTTTCACAGAGATGAAGAATCCGGCGATGAACCGTGGAGTTTTCTGACCGTGAATTTAGATTTGAAACTTCCCGAAACACACGCTTTTATTGATATCAACAATAATGGCGGAACTATTGTAGATTGGCTCGTAGAAAACGGTTTTGCCGAAAACACCTATTGCTACAGAAGGTCCGGATTTTGCACATATCCTTTGGTGCATCTTAACTTGGACAAACTGAAAGAATACGGATATGCAGAGGAGGAAAGTAATAAGTGATAAGCGGAAAGCAAAAAGAAACGCCAACCAATCAGATAAGATATCTTGAAATATCCGGCCCGTTGCTTTTAGAAGACGACGAAAAAACCGAATGGACAATGTTCCTTAATACGGTTTTAAAAACGTTGTTTGAAAACAAAAAAGCAATCAAAAGAGCAATAATAAGTTCTTTTAAAAGAAGGGATAATTCATTTAGTGGGATAACATTGGATATAAACAAATTAAGCAGAGAAGAATTGAAAAAGTATCATTTGGATGAGATTATCAGTGGCAAAATTCATCCGAAAAAATGTGTTTTCTGCGGTTGTCATTATATCACTTTGTTTCCCTATACTTATCGTGGTACGGACGGTTGTGTAGGGCGTTCGTATGAATGCTCTAACTGTCGCAGTTTCAGTGATAAAACCGTATATAAGTTTTACGAGCGGCATAAGAAATCAGGCACTAAAAAAGTGCGTAGAATTCAAGAAATGCTTTTTATATGGGACGGTATATACCATCACATAAAATGTTTTTTCAAAGCGAAAGAATTGGCAGGGTAAAGTGACAATGAATCTGAAAAAGAGCGATTACAAACCCTACCCCGGATTTTTTGACTTACGCATTTTTGATTTGGACGCCAAGCAGTTTTTCGCTGCTTGGAGGATACAGGATTATCTGTATAGAACATCAAAACAAAAAGCGTATTATCAAAAATACAATCCGTTTGCTTGGGAGCAGATTAAAGAGCTTTCGGCACGGTTTCAGATGTTTCTTATTCCGAGACTTAAAGAAAACGAAAAATTATGATAACGAAAGGACAAATAATATGGATAACATGGAAAACTTTATTGCCGTTAAAGAAAACACAGAAGGCATAATCGGAAAGTTTTTGTATTATTCAACTTCAAACATTCTTGTTGAAAAGAATAAATTTCAGGAGATAGGAATGGCGTTCGGTCTGCCGAAATTCAAACCTGCAAGGGAATCCAAAGCCGGTGCTTACCGTAATGCTACTACTGCCGTTAAAGACAGGGTAGTTACAAAGGATTCCGGCGGTATTCATATTTACAGAGTTTATTGCCGTGATAACAAGCGTGAAGACGAAACCTGCATTGTGCGTGAGCTTGTCAAGGAAACGATGAATTCACGAACAAACGAATACCGCAAACTTGCAAATATTATTTTCGATAAGCAAACCGAAACGGTGTATGTTGAAAACGAGGTTTACGATGCCGATGTGGATGTAACCAAGTATTGTGAGCAGGCGAAGGTGCTCTTTGAGCGTTTTTGCAACTGCTACAGTACCGATCAGGTTGAAGCGGTAATAACCGACCAATTATCCCGAATGCAGGCAAACAAAATAAGCATACACGGTAACCTTTACTTTATACCGAATCAGTATTTATCTTTGCTTAATGTTCTCGAAGATTACATTGCCGCCATTGCTAAGGAAAACCTTAACAACGGTATGATAATGAGCAACAGTATGTATGTTGTTGACGATGAACGCCAGCGGCAAAAGATGACCGATGAATTCTATGTGAATTACAAACGGGATTTGGAAAAGTATCAGGAAACCATACAGCGTTTTATTGATAACGGTTGTGAATCAAAGACCATTATTGAGCGCTGGACGCAGAAAATCCGTGCATTACAGCAAAAGAAAAGAACCTACGAAGAGGTTCTTAAAAGACAGCTTGATGATTTGAACGGCGATTACGATATGCTTACTATGCAGCTTAACGAACTGTGTGTAAGAGGTCGCACTCGGGAGGATCAAATACCACTTGCGGCTTGAAGGTGAGATTATGAAGACTTATAAAATAACCATCACCGAAACTATGAGCCGAACGGTTAAAGTCAAAGCAAAGAGTTTGAAAGAAGCAAAATACAAGGTCGAAAACAACTATTACAGTGAAAAATATGTTTTAGATGCAGACGACTTTAAAGGTGTAACTTTCAAACACGAAAATCGAAATTTGACACACGGATAAAAGTATAATAATATATCCCCACAAAGATTTGCAAATGCATTTCTTTGTGGGGATATTTTTAGTTTTCTATATACGAATTATTCTGCTCTTCTTTTTAGACTTCTAGCTAAAAAAGGTGGACTTCTCCCGAAAACAGAAAAATCCAACCTTTAATCTCATACAAATGTCAAATAACTGTAAGTCAAATTTGACATCAATCTCAAACCTTTTCACAATTAAATTATATATGTCAACATCGCAAATGTCAAGATGTTTATTGGCAAAATGTATAACCGCAAAATGTATAACAATTTTTTAAACATTATTGACAAT